>CAMOXW010000109.1 GCA_946629405.1 uncultured Ruminococcus sp. | reverse complement strand
GACCATTCTTTCAGCCGGGACATATGATATATAAATCGTTGCGAAGTCCGGCTGACCTGTAATGGGGCAAAGACTTGTGAACTCCGGACAGTTGAACTTGACAAAGTAGTCATTGTCAGGGTGCTTGTTAGGGAAGGTCTCAAGCACGGATGGGTCATAGTCGGAGGAATATTTTGTATTCTGATTGCCGAGCAGCGAAATGCTGCCCTTTTCGTTTTCGTTCCTTCCAGTCATTATATGCTCCTTTCTGCAAGTGCCGGGTCTTCGATGCCGTTTGCCCTGAACGCTGCGGCTCTGTCGCGGCAGGTACCGCAGACTCCGCAGGGGGTGTCGCCGCCTTCGTAGCAGCTCCATGTCAGGTGGTAGGGAACGCCGAGTTCAAGTCCTTTTGCAACGACCTGAGCCTTTGTCAAGCCGATAAACGGCGCTTCAATGCGGAGCTGTTCACCGCTGCCAAGAAAAATTGCGCGGTCCATTGCAGCGTTGAAATCTGAGGAGCAGTCGGGATAAGCATTCCCGGCGGCATCATCGCTGTGTGCGCCGTAATATATCACTTCGCAGCCATTGGAAAGCGCGATGCTTGCGGCTGAGGAGAGGAAAAGCCCGTTGCGGAATGGGACGTAGGTCGAAACCGGTGCGCCGTCGGTAGAGCTGAGCTGCTCAGCGTAGGACTCCTTAGGTATTTCACCGGACGAGCCCTTGAGCAGAGTGCAGTCAGAGTCCGCGAATATGAGCGCAAGGTCAAGAGTACGAAGCTTCACGCCGTAATGATCGGCTATTTTCTGTGCAGCTTCAAGCTCCTTGCTGTGTTTCTGACCGTAGTAAACTGACAGTGCAAGAACTTCCCCTGCGCCGTATTTCTGAACAGCGATCCCGAGGCAGGTCGTACTGTCTACGCCTCCGCTGAATAAAACAAGTGCCTTCATGTTACCTCCTTGTCAGTCGAGAAGCCTTCTTAGCTCAGGGTCAGTCTTGAAAGCTCCACGGTAGGTTTTGGTTGTAGTGCGGGCGGAAGCGTTGCGGATGCCGCGGGCGGTCATGCAGCTATGGGAGCCGCGGATGACCACGGCAACGTCAGGCGAACCGGCTGCCTCGGCGATTATTTCTGCTATATCGCTGCCGAGGCGCTCCTGGAGCTGCAATCGCTTTGCAGCCATGTCGCAGATTCGCGCAATTTTGCTCAGACCGAGAACTCTGCCGCGTGGTAAATAAGCTACATCAACAGTCATGTCGTACATCAGAGCCATGTGGTGCTCACAATAGCTGAACACAGTTATATCCTTCATGACGACAGCAGTGTCCTCATCGGTAGCCTCAAATTTTTTGCCGAATTTCTGGGCAATTTCGTGATTGGTGTAACCAATTCCCTCAAAGACCTCCTGGTACATACGCGCAACACGCTGGGGAGTTTCGCGAAGCCCCTCACGGTCGGGATCCTCGCCGAGCGCGATGAGAATGCCGCGGATATGATCTTCAATAGCTTTAGTGTCCATTTTTTCTCCCTTCATACTCCACGCTTATCGGGAGCCCATATGAATTTGTGAAGCTGCAATTGCAGTCGGACTTCTGAAAGGCGTCGTTCCTTCATGAAGTCAACAATGACAGAAGGTTCGATTCTGTCAAAAACCGGGCTGAAATAAACAGCACATTTTTTTGTGAGCGAAAATTCGTCAATTATCTCAACTGCACGTTCCATGTCAGTCAGGCTCGAAACGACGAATTTCACAGTATCTGTTTCCGTGAGATACCTGTAATTATCGGTAAGCATTGTTTTTTCCATGCCGCTGTCCGGAAGCTTATAGTCAAGTGTAAAAGCAGGGCGAAGCTGCGAAGAAGCGAGCTCAGCAATGGAAATACTTCCGTTAGTTTCGATCTCGACACGATGTCCGCTGCGAATAAGCGCGTTAATAAGTTCGCTTATATTTTTTTGTAAAAGAGGCTCACCGCCTGTGAGAGTGACATTTTTAGCACCGGAGCTGTTCACAAATTCGACAATTTTACTCGGTTCAAGCTCATCGGCAGGCGCATCTGGCGAGTTCGCCCAAAGAGTATCGCAATAGCTGCAATTTAGATTACAGCCCCGAAATCTTATAAAAGCTGCAAGTTCACCGGCACGCTGTCCCTCGCCGTTTATGCTGACAAACATTTCAACTACAGGCAGCTTCATTAATCTTCCTCGTAAATAGCGCAATTTTTCGGAGTTTCGTAAACTGTGACCCTGCTCACAGGCAGCTTGCGCTGTTTTAGCAGGTCGTAGAAATGCTTTGAAAAATTCTCAGCAGTAGGTCTGAACGGAACAGGTATCAGTTTGAAGTTTTCGTCGTTCAGTGCGGCTATAGTTGCCGGACGGAGCGTATTTTCTTCAAAAATCATTGAGTGATCGTAAATTTTCGCAATATCGCGCAAAATGTTCTTAACATCGCCGAAATCGACCAGCATACCGCAGCGAGGACCTTCCTTAACAAGTTCGTTGGATTTGAACTCTGCTTCTATGATCCAGCGATGGCCGTGGATATTTGCACATTTTCCGTCGTATCCCGCGAGAAAATGTGCGCTGTCGAAAGCGGCGGAGGTTTTGATTCTATACATTTTTCCCTCCTGAAAAAAGTGCACCTGCGAACGCAGATGCACCTGAAATGGCGTAAATCGGATGATTGATCCGTAGGTGCCCTGGTTTTTTTTAACGACAGGATGGCGCAAACGAACTGTCGCGGCTAAGCCGTAATTTAATTATAACATGAGTCAGCTTACTTGTCAAGTGAAGCAACGAGAGATTTGTAGACGTCGCCGCGTTCCTCGAAATTCTTGAAAATACCGTAACTTGCGGCAGCAGGAGAGAGAACGCAGCTCTTTCCTGCCGGAGTTATCTCGGAGGCAAGCCTTACTGCTTCATCAAGATGTTTAACGTTGTAAATTCGCGGATTATTAGTGATCGATTCGGAGATCAGCATATCGTAGACACGTTTACCGGATGCTTCCATACATATCACATTAACATCGGTGCTGAGCAGAAATTCGACAAGTGGAGCGTAATCTATCCCTCTGTCCATGCCTCCGATGAGAATTGTGGCACAATCAGGAACGCTTTTTACTGCCTCGATCGCTGTAGCACAGGCTGTTGAGATGGAGTCATCATACCAGCGTATATCACTGAAGGATCCGACAAATTCAAGACGATGAGCAAGAGGGGAAAATGTGCAGAGAGCTTCGTTAAATTGCTCCGTGGTTACATATTTTCGACAAATTTCATATGCAACAGCGATGTTGTAATGATTGTGTATTCCAAGCAATTTAACGCAGTCAATAGGTATTGCATATTCGTAATTGCTGCTGTGAACGATGCCGTTGCTGACAAAAACATCCGCCGAATCATTTGTCTGTGAGATAGTACATATTTCAGAAGCAATATCGTTTGGTTTAATTGATGAATTAATTACCAGACTATCACTTTGTTTCTGGTGAAGGTATATATTTTTCTTGGCATTGTAGTAACGCTCAAGCGTTCCATAATGATCAAGATGTTCTTCGTAGAGATTGAGAAAAACCGCAGTCGCAGGTGAAACGCTCATATATTCAAGCTGATGACATGATAGCTCACATACGGCAATACTATCTTGTTTTATTTGCTCTGCTATCTCAAATACCGGTATCCCAATGTTGCCGGCAATATGTGCGTCAACTCCTGAATGGCTAAGAATGTGGAAAATCAGGGATGTAACAGTACTCTTGCCCTTTGTTCCTGTGATTCCGATGATCTGATTGCGGAAGACCGTGAAGAAGACCTGAGTCTCAGAAGATATTTCACAGCTAAGCTCATCAGGCTGCCTTTCAAGAACAATCCCGGGACTTTTGAACACAATATCGAACTCATCGAGTCTTGACTGATAATCCTTCCCGGTTATCAATTCAACATTTTCGGGGAGGGCGTTTGACTGCCTGTTAACGGTGTTAAGATCAGCAATTGCAATTTTAGAAGGCGAGCAATATTGTACTAATTTTGCGTATGTTGACTTTCCTTCCCTTCCGAATCCAAGTATGCAGACTGACTTTTTATCTGTGATACTGCTTAAATATTCTGAAAATTTGCTCAAAGAAGTCGCTCCATTTCTTTTATAAGAATAGCCTGAAATTCATCCGGCAGTAGATTTTTTTCGTCAAAATATGTGCAGAACGAATCGTTGCGGCTGTCAAGGTTATCAGCACTGTACATACCGAGCTTCTTGTACTCATCGAACAACAGCGGAAGCTTTTCTCCGGCAGCCTCGAGCCTTCGTATAGCAAGTGAAACAGCCAGATTTACTTCGTCGATACTGCCTACACATTCAAACGGCTTGTGCTCAGAACGTCCGATAAGTTCCTTAAAATAGCCAAGCATCGCTTCTTCATCAAGCATATTCTTCCCGAAAATCCCGCTCAATTCTTTAATGGTAATGAATGGTGAGAGTATCAGGCATACGAACAAGCACTTCGGGCAGTTTCCACACCAGATATCCGGCGATACTTTGCTTCCGAGATTGCAGCTTCTGAAAACGGAAAGATACTTGTGGTGCTTGACAAACATTTTAGCAATCTGAAATTCGACAAGCGGGCGCAAAAAGCTGAAATAGTAAACTCCGGTATTAAGGTATTTTGCTTCGTAATCGTGGAAATCCTGCTCAAATTCAAAGCTCTTGGAATACTGATGGTTTACGTTCTGACCTGCGACTGTACTTTCGTTAGCACTGCTTTCATTTGAAAGCACGATGTATTTCAGTCGATGGATATATGCCGTAATTTCGGCGGAAAACGCCACAACTGAGGAGAACGGTGTGTGTCCGTTGAGATAACCGGCGTTATTTAGCGGTATAAGTGTGCGGTCAAAGTGACGTGATGCTGTTATCAGTGATTTCTCCGGAAGTCCTGCGGCTTCGACGGTTGCACTTATTGAGCATCGTTTGTTTATGGCGTAACACCGGCATTTAACGCCTGCACTTACAAGAGTTTCAAGTGTCAGCGCTGAGTCCTTTCCGCCGCCAATAGGCACAAGGCAGCCCTCAAGCGCTGCACGGGAGGTTTCCTCAGAACATACGAAGCTGCCCTCAGGTGATATCGTGACAAAGCTCTCGATATCTTCTGAGATACCATTCGTATAGAAAAATTCTCCAAGACCGAGAAACCAGAGCTTCTTCCACCAGCGGCACATTTCCTCACTGAGCTCGCCGCATTTCACCCTTAACAGCGGAGGGCAGGCGCATTTCCAGTAGCTCACAGCTTCTGCCATTCCGAGGGAGAAAGCAAGTCTCTCGAAGGTCAGGTCGCCCTTTACTGAAAACCCTTCAGGTTTAGGAAAGCTCCATGACGGCGTAAATTCGACAAGTCCGGGAATTGTGAATCTGTAGCTTATCTCAATCTCCGAGATGTCTTCTTTTATATTGTATGAATCGTATATGAAAACAGGGAATTTTTCTCTGAGATCTTCATATCTGCCCATTATAGCCTCCGGATCATTTACTGTTTCTTATTTTGCTGAAGTGCTCCTTCAGACGCGAAAAGGTCTGGTCAGAGATATCATGCTCGACCTTGCAGGCATCCTCAGAGGCTGTATCACGGTCAACACCGAGATACTCAAAAAAATCCGAGAGAAGGGTATGGCGCTCGTATATCCGCGTAGCTACGTCCTTTCCGGACTCAGTAAGGGTGATGTGATTGTCTCCGTCAACGGTTACAAGTCCATCGTCCTTCATTTTTTTCAGGACGATCGAGACAGTAGGGCGCGAGTAGCCGAGGTAAGAGCAGATATCGATCGCATGAACGTCAGGTTGCTTCTGTGAAAGAATGAGGATAGTTTCAAGATAGTTTTCAACTGCTTCTGTAACAGCCATAGTATGCCTCCTTTTCATCGTGGGGAATTGTATAACAATATTATATCACAGGTCATGTTTTTTTGTCAACTGCCGCTGTACTTGTTGGGTCGCCTTCGAGCACATAGTTGCTGTAGTCGTCGAATATCCGGTAGATTTCAGGATATTTCGTTTTGGTGCGGAGCGGCTTCATTTCCTGATCGGTGAAGCAGTGAGAGGAATTACCTTCGACGCAGATCTCACCGGTCAGACGGCTCACCACGCAGTAACTCAGCTCGAGGACAGTGCCGTTGAATTTTGTTATACGCGGATAGACTGCAAACGGTTCGTCGAACCTGAGCGGGCGCTTGTACCGGCAGCCGACTGACAGGACCGGCATATATAGTCCCTTAGCCTCGATCTCCTCGAATGGCATACCTGCCTGAGCGAGGAATGAAACGCGGGTCTCCTCGAATATCCTGATATAATTTGAATGGTGCATTATGCTCATTTTGTCGGTCTCATAGTAATAAGTCTTTCGCTCGTATGGGAGTATTTTTTTTAGCATAGGGTGGAGTCCTTTCAAGAGTTTGCTGCTGTCATAGCTGCTTCTATCGCAGCCTGATACTGTTCATCGACTGTATCATCGTCATCATTTTCAATGATAAGATCAGGGATAAGTCCGATACCGTTATAGGTCTCGGAGCGAGTTGTCTTGCAGACTGCAACAGTAAGAACTATTGCACCGCCGTCGTCAAAAGCTGCGGTTTCCTGCATAACAGCTTTTCCGTAGGTCTTTACGCCTATAAGTTCTGCATTGCAGAAATCACGCAGGCAGGCTGCAAACATTTCAGCCGAGCTTGCGGTATACTCATTGACGAGTATCACTATCGGCAGGTCAATCATATTTTCATCGGAGTAGATGAGAGTTTCGGTGTGACCATCCTTATATTCAGCTGTTGCGATAACTCCCTCCGGGAGAAGCGGGTCGAGGCATTCTTCAAGCGCTGAGGTGAGGCCGCCGCCGTTGTCACGAAGGTCAAAGATCAGCACCTTTGCGCCGTTTGCAGTAAGTCTTCCGAGCACATCAATGAACTGCTCCGGGGTATTCTCCTTGAAGGCGTTAAGTTTGATATATCCGAAGTATCCGCTTAGCATCTCGCCTGAAACTGACTGTATCTCGATTGTTCTTCGGGTGAATGAATACTCTGTATCTACGCCGCTTCTGCGGATAGTCAGCTTTATTGATGAGCCTTCACTGCCGCTCATCATATTAACAGCTTCGTCAAAGCCTGTTTCAAGGACATCGACACCATCTACCTTTATTATGATATCGTCAGCCTGTATGCCTTCGTCTGAGGCAGGGGAGTCAGGAAGAACGCTGATAATGCGGATATATCCGCTGTCGTCCTCTGTGAGCGTGAGTCCGAGACCAATATGCTCGCCTGCGTTGTTTGTTTTTTCATCGCTGAATTCATCGGCAGTAAGGTAGCGGGAGTATTTGTCGCCTACTCCCGAAACATATCCCTTCAGAATACCGTCATTGAGCTGATTTTCGTTGATCTCGCCGTAATAATTATCGCGGACATAGGCGTCAAGTACGTTGAGAGCGGTGTACTTTCTTGATTTTTCATTTACATCGACAACTTTCTTATTGAAGCTTTGCAGCGTGAAGAAAGACGTCAGGATGAAGGTTATAGCCGAAGCAATAGCCACAAGGCTCAGTGCGAGACCGAGCGTGATCTTCTTATTCATATTATGCTCCTCATGATTTTGAATGTACAAAAACACGGGCAGTTTTTAAAACTGCCCTGAGCTTCTGATAAATATTACGGACTTACATAAGAGAGCGGGTTCTGCTGAACGCCGTTCACTCTGACCTCAAAATGGAGGTGATCTCCGGTAGAGAAGCCTGTGCAGCCGATAGCGCCTATCTGCTGACCTGCCTGAACGTACTGACCTACAGAAACGGTAGCATATCTGAGGTGACCGTAGACTGTTGAGTATGTACCATCGTGAGAGATAACGACATAGTTGCCGTAGCCTCCGTTGCAGCCGCAGGTGGAAGACTTGGGAGAATCGTGAGTACAGCTGTTGTAAACAGCAATAACTGTGCCGGACTTTGCAGCGACAGCTGTTCCGCCGCCTATACCTGCGTCACCGACATCGATACCGCCATGGAGCCTTCCCCAGCGGTAGCCGAAGGGACTTGATATGTAAGCGAAACCGGGCGCAGGCCAGATAAATCCGCCGCCTGACGGTGCCGGGACTACATAGACAGGAGCAGTATAGGATGAACCGCTGCCGGAATTGTTGTTACTCTGCTGCTGTTGCTGAGCAGCTTTTGCTGCAGCTTCCGCAGCGAGCCTGCGCTGTTCCTCCTCATAACGTCTCTGAGCGGCTTCTTTTTCGCGCTGTATAGCAGCCTGAATTTCAGCCTCCTCTGCATCAAGCATACTGAGGTCACTCTGGAGCTTGTTCTTATCGCCTGCGAGCATAGCCTCCTCCAAAGCGAGGCTGTCGAGGATATCCTGAGTCTGGCGCATTTTTTCGTTATAAGCGTCGAGCTCAGTCTGCTTTTCAGCTTTCTTAACATCGAGGGAGTCAAGCTTCATTTCAAGTGTGAGCTTTTCAGCGCTGAGCTGCTTTTTTGACTCCTCGAGAGCATCAATATCCTCGAGGATCTGATCGATGAGATCCTCATCGTATTCAGCGATACGGTTGACCATTTCAATATTGACCATTGTGTCGTAGAAGCTTGAGGAACCAAGCAGTACAGCGGCAAGGCTGCTGTTGCCTGAGACGTACATGGAGTAGAGTCTTTCCTTGAAGTCCTCTATCTTGTTGTCGATCTCTGTCTGTTTGTTCTCCATTTCGCCTTCAAGGCGGGTGATATTAACCTCTGTGGCGTCAATATCGGCATTAATGGTATCTATTTCAAGATTGAGTGAGCTTATGTTCTGCCTGATGAGGTCAGTCTGCTGCTGGAGGGTATCCTGATAAGCCTGAGTATCAGCCTTATCCGAGCCTATGGCATCGAGCTGTGACTGGAGTGCAGCTATTTCCTGCTGACGCTGTTCTCTTTCCTCCTGTATCTCCTGGAGTGTGCGGGCGTGCACTTCGTCGTTTTTGCCTGATAATTTAGGATAATAGGTTAGAAAAGCGAGAGAAAGAGCCGTACAGGTCAAGAACGAGAGTACCCTTTTTGCGGTATGCAGTTTTTTCATATTCTGCTAAACTCCTTTCGGTCAGACGTCGATGTGGCGGCGGGGGCTTATTACGCTGCCGACAGCACCGATGATGGCACCTGCAACGACGTAAGCGAGCCCTACCCACAGCCTTATATCAGCGAACGGTATGATATTCTTGCTGCCGAACGCCTGTACGAGGTACTGTTTTTCAGTAACAACTCTGTAGATCGTACGGTAAACGCCCCATGTCACGAAGAAAGCGCCGCCGCCCGCAAAGAAACCGGTGACCATTCCTTCAACGAAGAAGGGCATACGGATGAAAGAGTTTGTTGCCCCGACGTACTTCATGATCTGTATTTCCTCACGGCGTGCAAAAACGCTTGCCTTGGTCGTATTGGAAATGATGATCATTGAAACGATCGCAAGAGCGACAACAACAGCTCCTGCGATGAGGGTAACCGCCTTTCTGAGCTCGCGGAGGAATTCTGCGACCTGCGGGCTTGACTGAGCCTCCTGAACGCCTTCGATACGCTCGATCTCAATGCAGGTATTTTCGATCTCATCGTTATCCTTTACAGTAACGCTGAATCCGTCTGGCATGAAGTCAGCGTTGGTGATATAGTTATCGAATATCTGCTGAGCAGAGGGGTAAGTAGCCTTGCTTTCTTCGAGGGCAGTCTCCTTTGAACGGAACTCGACTTTCTTGACATTATCAAGCTCATTGAGCTTCACCTCTGCAGTTTTCACGACGTTATCGGAAACGCCTCTTTCCATTATTACGACTATCTCGTTCTGATCGCTCAGACCGAGGATCATCGAATTGATGTTGATGTAGAACAGGGTGGAAAGGCCTACCAGAAGCAGGGAAATGAGCAGTACGCAGAATGTAGCGAAAGCCATCATCTTGTTCTTCCAGATATTCTCCACGCCCTGATTGGCGAGGTATTTTACACCGCTCAGCTTCATTTTGCACCTCCTGATGATTTCTCGGCACTTATTGCCGCAATGACCTCATCCGGGGTCATCTGGTCTATTGAAATATCCGGAGTTTCGCCTGCACCGAGAAGATCATTCTCCTCGCCGTCGTGCAGGACTGAGCTTGCAAATTCATTTTCACCGGAGTGCATTATTTCAGACGGATCCTGCATATCCTCAATATTGCCGAATTCTCCGCTTGCGGCAGTATCGCTGAGAGCGTAGCCGTATTGCTGAGCCTCGGAGGGAGAGATGAGGTCGTCGCCGTTGCCGAGCATTACCTCGTCGAAGACGATCTCGCCGCCGGTGATATTGATTATTCGACCGCCAAAGTGACGGACGAGGTCGTGCTCATGAGTAACCATGAGGATAGTTGTACCCTGATCGTTGATGCTCTTTAAAAGCTCAACTATTTCGTAGGAAAGCTCCGGGTCGATATTACCGGTAGGCTCGTCCGCGATGATTAATTTAGGGTCGTTGACGAGAGCGCGGGCTATAGCGACACGCTGTTTCTCGCCGCCGGAGAGCTCCTCGGGGTAGGAATTTGTCTTTGCGTGAAGCCCTACAAGGCTTATAACGTAGGGAACACGCTTGCGTATGTACTTTATGGGGGCGTCTATGACTCTGAGGACGAAAGCGATGTTCTCATATACGGTCATTGACGGTATAAGGCGGAAGTCCTGGAACACGAAGCCGAGAGTGCGGCGAAATTCCGGGATCTTGCGTTTTTTCAGTTTATTGAGATTGTAGCCGTTGACTGTAACTACGCCGCTGGTGG
Source organism: uncultured Ruminococcus sp. (assembly GCA_946629405.1). The sequence continues at coordinate 901 of CAMOXW010000109.1, read as the reverse complement.
CGTCTATTTCCTTCAGCAGCAGCTTGATCATGGTACTTTTACCCGCACCTGATGAACCTACCACGAAGGCGAAATCGCCGTCGTTTATCCTCAGGCTGACGTTATTGAGAGCGTCAACGCCGCTGGAGTAGGTAACGGATACGTTTTTAAGTTCTACCAATGGGTCACACCTTCCTTAAGTTCGGGCGGAGTTCCGGGACACAGGGGCTCAGAACTTCACAGGATTAGCAGACAGGTACTTCTTTACCATGAGTGCGATCTTGAAAATGATAGCATGATCGAATTCGCGGAGGTCGAGACCTGTGAGCTTCTTTATCTTTTCGAGTCTGTAAACGAGGGTATTTCTGTGTACAAAGAGTTTTCTTGAAGTTTCGGAAACGTTGAGGTTGTTCTCGAAGAACTTCTGTATAGTGAACAGTGTTTCGTGGTCGAGGGATTCGATGCTGCCCACCTTGAAAACCTCATGGAGGAAAGGCTCGCAGAGGGTAGTGGGGAGGTGGTAGATAAGGCGGGCGATACCGAGGTTATCATAGCTTACGATCACCTTATCAGTGTCGAATACCTTGCCGACCTCGAGAGCCATCTGAGCCTCCTTGAAGGAGCGTGCGAGGTCCTTTACACCTACAACGGCTGTACCGATGCCGACGTTTACGCGGGTATAGAACTCACTGCTGAGAGTATCAGCGATAGAGCGGGCGAGTTTTTCGAGGTCTTTTGTATCGAGGGCGCTTTTGAGCTCCTTGACGAGAACGATATCGGTCTCGGTAATGTTGAAGACGAAGTCCTTGTTCTTGTCAGGGAAGAGGTTCTGGATAACGTCATATGCGGAGATATCGTTTGCAGAGATTATCCTGATGAGGAAAACAGCGCGGCTTATCTCAGCGTTGAAGTGCAGCTCGCG
>CAMOXW010000108.1 GCA_946629405.1 uncultured Ruminococcus sp. | reverse complement strand
GTTTCCCCTTCTTTATTATCAGCAGTACCGCTGTCAGCGGCAAACCGGTGATGATAAGCAGTATCAGCAGGATTATCATGACCTCGCCGACCGAGAAGGTGAATATCCCGCTTATGAAGGAAAAAACATTGCTGAACACCGGAAATATCTTTGTGACATAGAAGTCCGAGAAGCCCCGGCTGAGCCTTGCTATGATGTTCAGCAGGACCATGAGCAGGATCACTCCTGCCGGGATTATGTAACGTATCCTGATCTTTTTCACATGGCGTTCCTTTCTCGTATGGCTATGTATTGCTCTGGAGCTCGCGTATTTTGTCGCGGAGGTAGGCAGCGTGCTCGAATTCAAGCAGCTTCGCGGCGTTTTTCATCTCGGCAGTGAGCTTGTCGATGAGCTGCTGACGTTCGGCGGCAGAGAGTTTTTTCTTTTTCAGCTTTGCCTCTACCTTCGGCTTTGAGGTTATTTCGAGAACATCGCGGACGTCCTTGACGATAGTTTTCGGTACTATGCCGTGCTCCTTATTGAAGGCTATCTGGAGCGAACGGCGGCGCTCGGTCTCATTTATCGCGCGCTCCATTGAGCCAGTAACTGTATCAGCGTACATTATGACCTGACCCTCCGCATTACGGGCAGCTCTGCCTATGGTCTGTATCAGGGAGGTCTCGCTGCGGAGGAAGCCCTCCTTGTCGGCATCGAGGATAGCGATGAGGCTGACCTCCGGGATATCAAGTCCCTCGCGGAGCAGGTTTATACCCACAAGCACGTCAAATACGCCGTTTCGCAGGTCCTTGATTATCTCCATACGCTCGATAGTGTCGATGTCGTGATGAAGGTAGCGCACCTTCACTCCGAGCTTTTCGTAATAGCTTGTCAGGTCCTCAGCCATTTTCTTGGTCAGAGTGGTGACGAGCACGCGCTCATTTTTTGCAGTGCGGATATTTATCTCCGAGAGCAGGTCGTCCACCTGCCCCTGAGTAGGCTTCACGATTATTTCCGGGTCAACAAGACCTGTCGGGCGGATGACCTGCTCGACGATAGTGTCAGTTTTTTCGCGCTCTATCTGACCGGGAGTTGCGCTGACGTAAATAGCCTGATGGATATGCGCGTTGAACTCATCGAAGTTGAGAGGACGGTTGTCCATAGCGCTTGGCAGCCGGAAACCGTATTCCACAAGGGTAGTTTTACGCGCTCTGTCGCCGGCGTACATCGCCCTTACCTGGGGGAGGGTAACGTGGCTCTCGTCCACGATGAGGAGGAAGTCCTCGGGGAAATGGTCAAGAAGGGTCTGGGGAGTGCTTCCGGGCGGACGTCCGGCAAGCACGCGGGAGTAATTCTCAACGCCGCTGCAATAGCCTACCTCGCGGAGCATTTCCATATCGTAATGGGTGCGCTGCTCGATTCGCTGAGCCTCGATAAGCTTGTTGTTCTTCTGGAAATAGTCTATCCTTTCGGCAAGCTCGCGGTCGATCTCCTCAAGGGCGCTCTCCATTTTATCATCGCCGACGACATAGTGCGAGGCCGGGAATATAGCCGCGTGGGAGACAACAGCCTTGACCTCTCCGGTCACAACGTTTATCTCGGAGATGCGGTCTATCTCGTCACCGAAATACTCTACCCTGACTGCGGTATCACTGGACATTGCCGGGAATATCTCCACAACGTCGCCGCGTACCCTGAAACGGTTTCGCTCGAATGCGATATCATTGCGCTCATATCTTATCCGGACGAGCTCCTCGATGAGCTGGTCACGCGGCTTTTCTGCGCCCTGACGGATAGAGACCACCATAGAGCGGTACTCATCGGGGCTTCCGAGGGAGTAGATGCACGAAACGCTCGCAACGATGATAACGTCCCGGCGCTCGGCGAGGGCAGTTGTAGCGGAATGGCGGAGCTTGTCGATCTCGTCGTTGATAGAGGAGTCCTTTTCTATATAGCTGTCGGTGCTCGGGACGTAAGCCTCGGGCTGGTAGTAGTCATAGTAGGAGACAAAGTATTCAACGGCGTTCTCCGGGAAGAATTCGCGGAATTCCGAACAGAGCTGTGCTGCAAGGATCTTGTTGTGTGCAAGTACGATAGTCGGCTTGTTGACCTTAGCGATGACATTCGCCATGGTGAAGGTCTTGCCTGAGCCGGTAACACCGAGGAGTATCTGTTCTTTTTTGCCGTTTTCGAGTCCGCTGACGAGCTTGTCTATAGCCTGAGGCTGGTCGCCTGCGGGGGCATACTGGGAGTGAAGTACGAAATGGTCCATAGTACCTCCTGATTTAATGGGGAAAAATGGTAAACAGTCTTTTATATGGAAAAAGCACGGAGCTGAGCCCCCGTGCCGTATGTATCTGTAACTATTATACAGCAGTGTCAGCCGTTTGTCAATAGCTTTTCAGCCGTAAGCTGAGGGCTGAGTCGGGCTGCTGCTGCCGGAACGCCTTATGTTAAAACAAGAAAATATGTTCTCCCTGAAAAATAACTATTTATTTTATTATAATTATGTGATATAATGTACTTTAGACACTTTCGGCAATACCATACAAATCCCGCCTAACGGCTTTGCTTTTCATCAAGGAGAATACTATGACTGATAAAATTATAATCAAGGGCGCAAGAGCCAATAACCTCAAAAATATAGACCTCGAGCTTCCGCGTGACAAGCTTATCGTCATGACCGGACTGTCAGGCTCGGGAAAGTCCTCGCTTGCCTTCGACACTATCTATGCAGACGGTCAGCGCCGCTATGTGGAAAGTCTTTCCTCCTACGCAAGAATGTTCCTCGGACAAATGGAAAAACCTGACGTTGACAGTATCGAGGGGCTTTCGCCTGCGATCTCCATAGACCAGAAGACCACCTCCAAGAATCCCCGCTCGACAGTTGGAACTGTTACCGAGATATATGATTACCTGAGACTTCTCTATGCGCGTATAGGAGTGCCGCACTGCCCGGTCTGCGGGAGAGTTATCTCACAGCAGTCCATTGACCAGATGGTCGATGCCGTCATGGAGCTTCCTGAGGGGACAAGGGTACAGCTCCTTGCGCCTATCGTCCGGGGCAGAAAAGGTCAGTACGCAAAGGAGCTCGAGAGCGCAAGGCGTTCCGGCTTCGTCCGCGTGCGTATAGACGGCATAATGTATGAGCTTGCGGAGGATATAAAGCTTGAAAAGAACAAGAAGCACAACATCGAGATAGTCGTTGACCGTATCATCATAAAGCCTGGTATCGAGTCGCGTATCACTGACAGCCTCGAGACAGTTTTCCGGCTCACGGATGGGCTTGCACTTGTGGACGTGATAGACGGTGAGGAGATGCTTTTCTCCCAGAATTACGCCTGCCCGGAGCATAATATAAGCATCGGTGAGCTTGAACCGGTGATGTTCTCGTTCAACAATCCTGTGGGCGCCTGCCCGAAGTGTACGGGTCTGGGCGTTTTCCGCCACATCGACCCGGATCTCGTTGTCCCGAACAAGGATCTTACGATCATGGGCGGAGCTATCAATGCTTCCGGCTGGAACAGCCTTGACGAGACCTCGATAGCGACAATGTATTACAAGGCTATTTCCGAAAAGTACGGCGTACCGCTCGACGTTCCGGTGAAGAAGCTGAAAAAGTCTCAGCTTGACCTTTTTCTCTACGGTACGGGTGAGGAGGCTCTTGAGCTGAGACGCCCGGCATCTATCGGCGGAGGCACCTACACTTCACCCTTTGAGGGTGTTATCAACAACCTCGAACGCCGCTACCGCGAGACCTCGAGTGAATGGGCGAAGAACGAGATAGAGGACTATATGAGCGAGGTGGAATGTCCCGAATGTCACGGAAAAAGACTAAGGGACGAGTATCTTGCAGTAACGGTGGGGGAGAAGAACATCAGCAGCCTCACAGACCTCTCCGTCCGCGACGCTCTCACGTTCTTCAGGGAGATAAAGCTCTCGAAGCATGACAATTTCGTGGGCGAGCGCATAATCAAGGAGATAAAGGAACGCCTTGGATTCCTTTCGAGCGTAGGTCTGGAGTACCTCACGCTCTCACGCGCCTCGGGAACGCTTTCCGGCGGCGAGAGCCAGCGTATCCGCCTTGCCACACAGATTGGCTCGTCACTCGTGGGAGTGCTTTATATCCTCGATGAGCCGAGCATTGGCCTCCACCAGCGCGATAATGACAAGCTCATCGCTACCCTGAAACGCCTGCGCGATCTCGGAAATACTCTAATCGTCGTTGAGCATGACGATGATACCATGCTTGCCGCGGACTATATCGTTGACATAGGCCCCGGAGCCGGCATACACGGCGGCGAGGTCGTATTCTCCGGAACAGTGGACAAGCTTCTCAAATGCAAAAACTCTATAACAGGTCAGTACCTCAGCGGAAGGAAGAAGATACCGCTTCCCGCCAAGCGCCGCGAGGGGACGGGAAAGTTCCTGACAGTACGCGGAGCGTCTGAGCATAACCTGAAAAATATTGACGTTGAGATACCGCTGGGCAAGCTGATATGCGTCACCGGAGTTTCAGGCTCGGGTAAGTCCAGCCTTGTCAATGAGATAATCTACAAGCACCTTGCCGCAAAGCTCAACCGTGCAAAGATCAGGAGCGGAAAATTCAAGGCTGTGGAGGGACTTGAAAACCTCGACAAGGTGATATGTATCGACCAGTCACCGATAGGCAGGACACCGCGCTCCAATCCGGCAACCTATACCGGAGTTTTCAGCGATATACGCGAGCTTTTCGCCAAGACGACAGATGCGAAGGCTCACGGCTATACCAGCGGACGCTTCTCCTTCAACGTCAAGGGCGGACGCTGTGAGGCTTGTGAGGGTGACGGTATAATCAAGATCGAGATGCACTTCCTGCCGGATATCTACGTTCCCTGCGAGGTCTGCAAGGGAAAAAGATATAACCGTGAAACTCTCGAGGTCCACTACAAGGGCAAGTCGATCTATGATGT
>CAMOXW010000107.1 GCA_946629405.1 uncultured Ruminococcus sp. | reverse complement strand
CCGAGAATTTCAAGGTTATGCTTGCCGGTACATGGGGCGGCGTTAACCTCGGCTGGAGCGATGCAGACGCTAAGGACGAAAACTCTGTAGTTGTTGATAAGAACGGTACATATACCATCACTGTTGACAGCTCACAGGGCGGCGAAACAGGCAATGCTACATGGGCTATGGCTCTCAGAACTGTTGGTTTCTCTGCTTTCGATTACGGCGATGAGGGTGACGATTTCGCTACTTGTATCGAAAAAGGCGGTATCACATTCACTGTTGATTCCGTAAAGATCAGCGGTCAGGAGAAGCTCACAGGCAAATCCGAGGTCGTTGCTGATGACGACGGCTCAAATATGCGTGCAAATATCTATAATAAGTGGGGCAACGATTATGCTATCGTTGACGCTGTTCAGCTCTTTGACGGCGATGTTGAGGTTACCTTCACAGTTTCCGGACTTAAATTTGGCGCTCAGACAGGTACCGATACATCCTCTACAACAACTTCCACTGATGCAACAACAACTACTACCACTACAACCGGCACAGCAGGCGGAAATACCACAACTCAGGCTCCCGCTCCTACCGGTGACGCTGGTGTTGGCATTGCTGTAGGCGCTCTCGCAGTCGCAGCAGGCGCAGCATTCGCTCTTAGAAAAAGGAACTAAGCTGAGACTCTAACAGATTTCATGCCCTCTGATCTCAGGGGGCATTTTCTGTACAAAGAAAGGAGAATACCGTGGACTATAAACATCTTATTGCCGGAGCACTCGCGTTTTCGCTCGCAGCCTGTACAGCAAGCTGCGGAAGCTCCGACAGCAGCTCAGAATCCAAATCCGAGCCGGCTCCTGCTTCGGCATCAGCCGATGATACTACCGAAGCACAGGCTGATACTACTTCGGCTGCGCCTGCAACTGTTGAGGCTACCACCGAGGAACTCATCCCTCCTACACCTGCGGAGGCTTCCGACCCAAACACCGTGACCTTCGACAACGGCGACTTCTCTTTCGCTGCCGCAAAATTATCTGACCCTGACTGCGCTCAGGGTGAGGTATCTGTGGTCGAGGTGCAGGGAAATAAAATGCTCAAATTCACCGATGATCTTACCGTTCCGCTCGACGGAAAAGTCCAGAAGATCGAGATACATCCAGCTCTGCTCATAGGTCAGGAAAATCTTGGAAAGGTCAGAAAAATTGAATTCGACGTCTATGCCGATGCGGTTGCCGCTAATTATACCAATGAGGACGGCGAGCTGGTCCAGGTCCCCGGTACTATAAGCTGCGGAGGCGGTACAGTCACCGCTGCAAAGGACAGCGAGGGCAACGGCAAATGGGTCGATTTTGCCGGATTTGAAGGCGGAGAGTATAACTTTGACTTCTCCGGCGCCGTCCACGGCGAGTTCAAATTTCTCCTCGCCGCAAGCGGTCAGTGCTGGGACGAAACTATGGAGGACGCCAATTTCCTCATCATGCGCTGGGGGATTGAGAACGACTCCAACTTCTACGTCGATAACATCGTATTCTACGATGAATCCGGCGCCTCGATCCCGCTTGTCTCCAAGTCTGAATAAGTTTTTGACGTCTCGCGGTTTGTTGACTGCGGGGCGGTTCGTGTATAATTTTTGAGGGCTGAACTTTTTGAAAAAAGTTCCCCCTCAAAAACTTTTGTCTTGTTTTTTTCGCAATGGTATTGTACTATCCTGAATAAACAAAAACTGCCGCTGTAATTACAGCGGCAAATTTAATACCATTGCGGAAAAAACCAAAGCTAAAAGTCTTTGGAAAGGGGGCTGGGGTGACTCCCCGCAGGGGCGGGAGCTGGCCCGAAGGGACAGAGGGGACGGGCCCCCGTTAGGCGGGACCTTTCTTCAGAAAGGTTTCCCCCAGAAAATAAACACGAACTGCCCCATAGCCAACAAACCGCAAAGAGGCAAATGCTCATGCGAACCTTGATTTGAATCCGGCTTTGTCGAGAGCTTTGCCGGCGGCAATGTAGAGTACGGAGCTTGCTCCGACCTGCACGAAATATGCAGGAGTCTGGGTGAAGGCTGCTATTACTGCGGCAGTTGAAAATCCGTGGGCAATGACCATGCTCTCGTAGATGCTGTAGCCGACCACGCATAGAATGAGGGAGGGGATTATCGCAAGGATATTCCGAAGGGTGATGATCTTGCTGCCTTTATTGCTGAAAAACAGCGCCGTAAGAGCCTTTATCACTATTGTAGCGGGTATCCAGACCGCAAATCCGGACAGTCCGTCGGCAAGACCTGCTCCTATCGCTCCGGCAGCAGCGGCATACTGCGGCGGAAGGATGCTTGCAGCGAGGTATATCAGTCCGTCGCCTGCGTGAGTATAGCCTGCGCCGGTGGGAACGTGCAGATATGCTGTGAAAACGTAGACAAGTGCGGAGAACAGACCGGTGAGCGTGAGCAGGCGTACTTTTTCCTGACGTTTTGCAGTGGAAGTTGTTCTTGACATAAGATCATCTCCTATAAGTATACTAAAACCGTATGCTTTATCGGTTTTGCTTATTATACCACCAGGCCGCCGCTTTTGCAAGTGTTACACTATACGAAGATGCTTGATGTCACCCACGCTTATTTGTGCAAGTTGACTTCGTCCGCCTTCTGGATCCCTGATGATCGGAATAATGTGCCTCTAACCTGAAAAATTGCCTTAAACTACTTGAAAACAAGGGGGAAATATGTTATAATAAAATAGTATCATACTGGGAAGGTGCGTTCCCGGTACAAAAGGAGAATGAAATTATGCAGTACGGACATTTTGACCTTGAAAACAAGGAATACGTTATCACTAATCCGGCAACTCCCGCCCCGTGGGCAAACTACTTAGGCGATCCCGAATACGGCGCTATGATCTCCAACAACGCCGCTGGCTACAGCTTCGTTAAGTCCGGCGCAAACGGCAGAATATCGCGCTTCCGCTTCAATTCCGATATGGCTCTGCCCGGAAGATATATCTATATCCGCGATAACGAGGACGGCGACTACTGGTCCGCTTCATGGCAGCCCGTCGGCAAGCCCCTCGACAAGTACAAGTCCGAGTGCCGCCACGGTACCGCTTATACCGTTATCTCCGCTGAATACGCTGACATAAAGTCCGAAACTACCTACTATGTTCCCTACGGCAAGACCTATGAGGTATGGCGCGCAAAGGTGACAAATAATTCCGCAAAAGAGAGAAAACTTTCCGTTTACGGCTTCGTCGAGTTCACTAATGAGCCTAACTACGAGCAGGATCAGGTGAACCTCCAGTATACTCTTTTCATCACCCGTACTTCCTTTGAGGAGAACCGTATCATCCAGCACATGAACGAGAATACCGGCTTCGATGAGACCGGCTCAAATCACAAGGAACGCTTCTTCGGTATGGTCGGACAGCCCGTTACCGCCTATAACGGCTCGCTCAGCAACTTCATCGGCCCCTACAGGACTTTCTCAAATCCTATCGCTGTCGAGTCCGGAAAGTGCGACGGCGTTATGAACTTCAACTCAAATTCCTGCGGCGCCCTCCAGAGCGATATCACCCTTGCTCCCGGCGAGACAAAGGAATTCATCTTCATCATGGGTCAGAGAAACAGCGCTGAGGCTGCCGTTATCCTTGACGAGTACAAGGCTGCCGGAAAGGTCGATGCTGAGGTAAAGCAGCTCAAGGACTACTGGCACGGTCAGCTCTCAAACTTCAAGGTTGAAACTCCTTCACCTGAATTCAATAATATGATAAACGTATGGAACGCTTATCAGTGCTTCATCACCTTTATCTGGTCAAGAGCTGCTTCCTTCGTTTACTGCGGCCTGAGAAACGGCTACGGCTACCGCGATACCGTTCAGGATATCCAGGGTATCATCCACCTTGACCCTGAAATGGCTGCTGACAAGATCAGGTTCATGCTCTCCGCTCAGGTAAGCAACGGCGGCGGTCTGCCACTCGTTAAGTTTGACCACAATGCCGGTCATGAGACCTGCCCTGACGAGAATGACGAGCACAGCGTTTACGCTAAGGAGACTGGTCATCCCTCATACCGCGCAGATGATGCTCTATGGCTGTTCCCGACTATCGTAAAGTACCTCGGCGAGAGCGGCAACAAGGGCTTCCTCGATGAGGTTATCACCTACGCTGAGGAAGGCGGCGGTGAGGCTACCGTTTACGACCACCTCAAGAATGCTGTCCGCTTCTCACTGGAGCGTCTCGGCAGTCACAATATGCCTGCCGGTCTTCACGCTGACTGGAACGACTGCCTCCGCCTCGGAAAGCAGGGCGAATCTACATTCGTGGCATTCCAGCTCTACTATGCTATGAACGTTATGGAGGACTTCGCAAAGCTCCGCGGCGATAACGATTACCTCACATTCATCGGAGAGGCTAAGTCTAAGCTCGCTGCTGCACTCGACAAGTGCTGGGATGAGGATAGATTCATCCGCGGCATCCGCGACAACGGCATCATCGTCGGCGCTAAGAAGGACCCTGAGGCTAATATGTGGCTCAACCCACAGAGCTGGTCTGTTATTTCACGCTTCGCTTCGGGCGAACAGGCTGAAAAGGCTATGGAAAGCGTTCATAACATCCTTAATACTCCCTACGGTGCTAAGCTCCTCGAACCACCCTACAAGTACCACCACTTCAGCGGCGCTCTCATGCAGGTGTTCAACCTCGATACAAAGGAGAACGGCGGCATCTTCTCACAGTCTCAGGGCTGGCTGATACTCGCGGAGGCTCTCCTCGGCCACGGTGACCGCGCGTTTGAATACTTCCTCGAAAGCTCGCCTGCTGCAATGAACGACAAGGCTGAGATAAGAGTTATGGAGCCCTACGTTCACGGTCAGTTCACAGAGTCGAAGGCTTCTCCCTATGAGGGACGCTCACACGTTCACTGGCTCACCGGTACGGCTTCGACTGTTATGGTAGGCTGCGTTGAGGGTATCTGCGGTATGAGACCTGATCTTGACGGTCTGGCTATCTCTCCGTCTATCCCGGCTTCATGGGACGGCTTTACTATCATGAAGAACTTCCGCGGCAAGAAGCTCAATATTACTGTTGACAACTCTGCACACGTCCAGAGCGGCGTTAAAGAGCTCGTTCTCAACGGCGAAAAGCTCGAAGGCAATTATGTTCCGGCTGACAAGCTCGCTGACGTAAACGAAATAAAGGTAGTTCTCGGCTAATAATAAAGGACGGCTATATGCCGTCCTTTTTATATCCGCCGTACAAAAAGCTCCCCGATCGGGGAGCTTTGGTTTTATGCGGTGGGAAGCTTGTCAATAAGTCCTAACTTGAACTTCTGTATTGCAAGCGCATCCTTATTTGTGATGCCTGCCTTGCCGTCAACGTCAGCATTCTTCTCATTCTCAGGCTTGATGCCCTTTTCCTTGCCGATGCCATAGGTATCGGGATTCGAGACAGACTGCATTACCAGAACCGCGTCAGCCATGTTGACCTGACCGTCGCCGTTTGCATCGCCCCAGAGGATATCATCGGATGAGGATGAGGTGGTCGTCGTGGGAGGTTTGGTCGTTCCGTCACCGAGCTGACCGTATACTATGCCGCAGCCGACGGTTGACATATAGATCTTGCCGAATTCATCCATATCGCCGACGATATAGTTTCCGTTGCCGGTACCGCCGTAAAGATGGTCGGTATTGATGCAGAGCCATGTTTTTCCGCCGTCTGTTGAGCGGTAGATGCCTTCGGGGTCGCTCTCATCGGGCTTGCCGTAGAAATAAATAGTGTTTATTCCGCCGGATTTCTCAGGAGCACCGTAGCCGACTGTCTTGCAGTAGCTTACATTATCGAGCTTCTTGACAGTTGCCTTGCCGCCGGAAACTGTAACGTCGTACATACCGTACCAGCCGCCGCCGAGTATGAGGTGTCCCTTTTCAAGATATGCGATTCGTCCCGCGCTGTCGCACTGGTCGTACATACAGATATCAGTTGAGGTGAATGTCTTTCCTCCGTCAGTGCTTACGCAGAGCTTGTACTGTGCATCTGTTGCGTCAGGTGCGGTCTTGGAATAGAACCATGAGGAGTTATAATAAGTAGCATAGGCATAAACTGTGTTCGGGTCGTCCGGCTCTACAAGGAGCATGGTGGGCTTTGAGCCGTACTGCGAAGGAATACCGTCGCACTTGTTCCATGTCTTGCCCCAGTCGTCAGAGTAGGAAACGCCGCCGTCCTCCTTGCCGGTGTTGAATACCCGGTAGGTTGTCTTGTCAAGCTGTGCAATAGCGAGCTTTCCGCCCTTTACAGCCGGAGTGAATGCGTTCCATGTCTTGCCGCGGTCGGTGGTATAGTAGCCTGAGCCGTTGTCGCCCTCGGCAATTCTCGCCCATACATCGGTATTCTGCGGGCATACTGCGATCGCTGAGGTCGAGCCCATGTTAGGCTGATACTGGAGACCTATCTCGTCAACGGAATTGTGGACAAAGCCGTCGTAGTCACCGATAGCCGAGAGGTCAAGTCCGTCTGTGGTCGAAACGAAGTCGAGGGAAACAACTTCCTCGATGCCGTCCGGGTGGAAGGTATAGGTCGGGAGCTTCGCGTCAGCCATATCAGCTGTGTCCTGGCTCCAGACATTCGTGCATACGAATACGCCGTTTCCGGAGGTTATCCACATCCTGTCGGGAACGTGCGGGTCTGTTACGACTGTGCCTGACCAGTGGATAGCCTTGTCCCTGATCCAGGCATAACCGCCGTCCTGCAGGTAGTCAGAGATGAGCGGCTGTCCCCAGCCGAGTTTATGTCCTGGAGTGAAGTTCTGCCATGTCTTGCCGCCGTCAAATGAGCGGTAATACTGGTCGCCCCATGTAGCGCCGTGCTCATCGGTCCCCTCCTGCCACTCCTGATCCTCGAACTTTCCGCAGGTGCTTGTTATGATATGATCGGGATTCTTCGGGTCAGCCCACATTGAGCCGAGACCTGCACCGCTGAAAAGCTCAGTAACAGTTCCGTCAGTGGTGTTGTAGCGGTATCCGCCGCCGTTAGAGCCGTCAAAGTTGAAGCCTGCCATGTATGTGATAAGGAGATTTCCGTTGGGGTCGATGTTTATACGCGACGGGAAGAAATTGGTCGGCAGGTCCTTTGAAAGCACGCTGAACTCGTCGTCCTTAGTGCTTGCAACGTGTACATTCGCGGTACCGTTCTTGGAGGTCGCAACGTAGACCTTTCCGCCTGTTACTGCAATTGCAGCGACACCGTTCTGGGTCTGGTATTCGCCGTCTGTAACGGAGCGGGCTATATTTTCTGTCCATTTCGGCCACTTGGTAGTCGAATCAAAGAGCCCGAGATCATCGTAGCCTTTTACAGGCTCCCATGTCTCGCCGCCGTCAGTGGACTTGATAAGTGCTGATACAGAATTTTCATCCGAGGTAACATCGCCGCCGGCATAGATGACATTCGGGTTGTCGGGGTCAACTGCGATAGCCTCACCGCACTGACGGCCGTGACCGTTGCCCATTACCTTGATAAGGTTTGTGACGTCGATCTCCTTCATGGTCTTGCCGCCGTCGGTGGTCTTGAAGATAACTGTCTTTTCGGCTGAGAAATAAGCGCAGCCGCAAAGGAAGTAAACGGTATCGTCATCCGTTGGGTCGATCGCCATAGCGTCAACGCTGAGCAGTCCGCGGTCAGCCTCATTGAGGAACCCGAAAAGCTGCTCCCAGCTCTCTGTATCGTAGTTGTAGCGGTAAGCTCCGCCGACATCGGTACGCGCGTACATAACGTCCTTGCCGGTAACGATGCCCGAAACGAAGCCGCCTCCGCCTATTCTGAGCGTGCCCCATTCATATTTGTCAGTGATGCTGCCGTCAGAAGCTCCGGCAGTTAGTGGTGATGTGCTGTCTGAGACATTAAGCGGTAAAGCTGCCGCACAGATGCAGACAGCGAAAAGACCGGCTGCGGTCTTTTTCAGTGAATTCATAGATTTCCCTCCAATTATCAGCGCAGGATCGCCTTCCTGCGGTACGGAGCCGGTACATACCGCGCCTTACGGTCGCCGGGCTCCTTGTTTGCTTTTTACTACTACATTTTAGCACATTATTGCTAATCTGTCAAGAGTTTTCCACAATTTATGCAGGAAGTGTTTCCACCATAGGTGTACAAAGTAAAGCCATAAGGAGGACCTTATGGCTTCATGAGCTATGTTAATTCTTTGGGGAATTTGTCGCGGTATACACTCAGCTCTGTCGTGATACCGCCGCCTGTGCCGGTTATGGAGACCGCACAGATGCGCTCTAAGGTCACGCTTCCGAATGTCACAAGGTCAGAGAGATCCTCCCCGTTATAGCCTGTATACCGGCAGAAAAGCCGCTTCCACCCGCGTGCGCAGTATTTGTCGCGGTAGTCAAGTGCATCAGGCGGAGTGCGGAGAAACTGCATATCAAGGTCGAAATACTGGTGACGGATTATCTTCTGCGCGATGACGTCGTTGTCGGCAAGATCATATGTGCCGTAATTGCCGTTCAGGTCAGCCATATGAAAATGGCTGGCGAGGCGTTTGCTGCTTATCGCCGAGCCTGTCACAAGGAGCTCCGGCGCTGTATAGACAAAGCTTCCCGGCTGGCTCACCGGAGTTACCCTGACGCAGTTTGTGCCGCGTATATAGGGGTAAGTCCCGAAAAGCTTGTAGGATAGATTCGCCACGCCGTCCCACATCGTCGAATGGTTCTTGACGTAGATATAATTGCTCGCGTCAGAGTTGTTCTCATGGGTGACATAGGGCAGAGCGTAGTAGCTGTCCATGAGGGAATTCAGCGAAATATCGGGCTTTAGTCCGGGCTCAATCTGGTTCTGACAGAGCAGTGAGGTGAAGCCTCTTGACGAGAGAGAGGTAACTGTGATGCCGCTTGAGGTCTCTGCTGTGAGACTGTCTATGAGCCCGTGGTGGACGAGTATCCCGCCGACATAGAGCATGACCTCCGCTGCGGACGAGAAAAGGCTTTCTGCGGTGACAGCTCTTGCACTGAGCGTGGTGTAGGGCGTATAGGCGTCCTTGCGGAAGTTGAAGCTGAGCAGCTCAGGCTCGTTGAACTCTGAACCGTCTGTGTTCCTTATTTTCAGATAAGCTCCCGTCAAGCTATCACTCCTCTGCTGAATATATATCAGCCGATGACAGCGTAACGGAAATGTCAGTATAATTCTCCCCGCTGTCGCCGACTGAATAGGAAAGAACGCGGCAGTCCCCGAAAAACAGCCCTCTGTACTCTACCGTCAGTGTTTGCGGCGAGCGCAGCATATCGTTAAGCATGAGCAGAAAGCTCAGCGGGGCGTCCTCGTCGAATGCCCTGCCCTTCATGGTGAGCTTCGCGCTGCGCGGAAAAGTTCCCGTCAGAGCGGCATCTCCGGTGACCGTGGCTGCCTCGGAGACAGTACGGCTGGCGGAGGCTGAGAATTCCTCGCAGTAAAGCTGCATATCACCGATGTTCACAGGTATTGCTTTGCGCTGGTTGAGTATCGTTGTCGTGCTCATGGATCGCTCCTTTCAATGCGGGTTATGCCGCCCGCAGAGAGTATGGCTGTCAGGACAAGCCTGCCGATATTTGAGTCAAACTTCACGTTCAGGCTTTTCAGAGAGCAACTAAGACCGGAAAGCTCACCTACCGCAATGGCTGCGGTGCTGCTGTAGTAGTCGTAAAGCCTGCTCATGGGACAGTCACGCGGAGCAGTGACCTTTATGCTGATATCCGCCTTGAAGGGGATATAGACGATATACGGCGAGTACACCGGAGCGCTGCTCTCAAAAGCCTCCACCCCGACGATAGTGTATATTTCCTTGCTCTTTTTGTCCGCGGGAACGGCGTCAAAGGCACTGTAGACCGGTTCTGCGCCGAAGGCTCTGAGCTCCCGCGCGACCCTTTCGATGATACTGTTCAGCATATACCCTCCTTCCCGGAAAATCCGGCAAATATAAACGTTTCCGGACGAATGAGCCCGCTGCACAGCTGCATATAATCCCTAAGGAGCGCAGCCGCTGAGCTGCACGGACTGTCCTTGCCGTCCGTGAGCATTTTTCCGGCGTAGGTCACCTGTGTTCTGTCGCGTGAAGCTCTTATCCGGCAGAGACGGTAATTAGCTATCGCTGCCGCAAGAAAATCAAGCCTTACATCGCAGCTGTCAGCGTCCGGGAGAAGCATCTTTTCCACCTCCGCGACTGAAAGGCTTATGAGCGGAGCGTAATCCTCCGCCTGTTCCGTTGAGAAAAGCTCAAACAGAGACTTTACCGATTCTATATTCATGATCCACCTCACTTCATTGAAAAACCAGAATTATCGCATTCTCCCTCCGTATTGCCCATAAGCTCGACGGTCACGCCGCCCTTTGTCCGGCGTTTTTCGAGTGACTTCTTCAGGGAGATGAGCTGAGAAGTTCCCATGCCGCGGATGGTTATGCTTACAGCCTTTGCCGCGTCAGTGCCGGCAACAAAATATGTGAGCCTCCTGATATCGCGGCGCAGCTCCTCATCAGCGGCGCCGGCATCCGAAGTGACAGGCAGGGACAACGTGCAGCTTTCAGAAAAACGCTTTGTTACGCCTGCACCGACCTGTGCCGGAACAGCTACAAAGCTCCATTCATAGGCATCCGTGATATCCCCGAGAATATCGTGGCAGAGCTCCCCGCCGTACTTCATGCCCTTGATATGGCTGCATCCGCCGGCTGACCTTTCACAGCCGCAGACGGAGCATATTCTTTTGGCAGCGCTGCACGAAATGCTGACCTCCTTCTTTATACCCCCGTCTATCTCGGCGATGAGGTCGGAATTCTCGCCGGTGCGGACCATGTAAGCTTCGGCTTTAAGATATTTGTAGGGCTTGCCGTATTTTGTAAGGCGGCTTTCTTCGGTGACGAGCTGTGTGTCGAAGATACGCGCGTTCTGGTTGGCAGTTGAAGGGTCGTGATCGAAGATCCCGGTCCTGCCGACGAACTTCTCCCTCAGCTCGTCAAGAGCTTCGTCAGAGAAGCGTTCGCAGTCGCGGTCAATTTCGTTATCGCAGAGGATAACGGAGAATACATACACCTCGTCCTCCGTGAGCGGACGGCGGGTGAACCTGTTTATCTTGTCAAGAGTACCGTTTTCCATAGTTTCCTCCTTCCGGGATATGTGCAGCACCGCACATATCTGTACGGTGCCGCAGCATCTCAGTTATTCGCCTGACTTGATAGTGAGCACCTTTACGGCGCCGGGAGTGATCTTCTTGAAACCGCAGGTGATCGACACTGTGATCTGGTCGAGCTGACGGTCAATGAGCTTGTCGGTCTCCATAACGAGATCGGTGCTGGTGATGAACTCAAGCGCGAAGTCACGGTCGATACCGATGATCTTGTCAGCCCCGGCAGCAGCACACTTGATGAGCTCGGCGCCGAGGGGGAGGATAAGTCTGCCCTGAGCGTCAGCGGAACAGTCCTTGAGCTGTTCCATAGCAGCGATGAGCGAAGCGTTCGCGGGAGATGCAATTACCGTAGTCATGTCGAAGTCCGTGAAGCAGCCGTAAAGCGCCGCAAGGTCAGCATAGGTGAGGGTAGTAGTCTTTGTCTCTGCGCCGGAAGCATCATCGGCAAGAACTTCAACAGCAGTCTTGACAACGGAGGCGGCAAGTCTTACGCCGATGCTTCTGAGCATTACGCCGAAAACGTCAAGTCTCTGCTGGCGGACAGCCTCGTAGGATGCGCTGATAAGTCTGCCATACTTGGCAAGAGTAACTGCGGTCGTACCCTCTGTCACAGTAGCCTCGGGGAGAGAAAGTGACTGTGCTGTTGTCGTATAGGTCTCGCTGTCATCGAGGTCGCAGCCGAGGTACTGACCGGAGCTGCAAACTGTCTTTGCAGCGCAGATAGAGCCAAGAATAGTTTCGTTAAAGCCCTTTCTGATAGAACGTGTCACGAACTCGGGGAAAAGCACTGCTGTCTCTGTGGTGGAGAAGAACTTCTCAACGCAGTCGCAGTCGGGACCGCTGATGCGGATATTGAAGCGCTTGAGCTGGCGCTCGAAGGCGTCGAGCTTTTCGAGGGGAGTGCCTGCGTAAGCCGAGGAGGGGTCAAGCTCCTCAAGAGCAGCGGTGAAAGACTTTCCGCTGAGATTATATAAGCCCTTTTCAAGTCTGATATCGTTATACATAATATATACCTCCGAATTAATAATTGTTATTCTGCGCGTCAAGGCGCATTTCGATCTCTCTTGCCTGAGCGTTTTTAAGGCGCGATTCGGCAAGAGCCGTTTCATCCTGAAGATTGATGTTGTCCCACTCGATACGGCAAGAGGCGTCTGAGCCTGCCGAGGCAAGATAAGCCTCAGCTACTGCACATATCACGGGTGTTATGAGCCGTCTGTAGTATTCCAGCTCAGAGGTGAGTATATCGGCCTGCTGAGAGGACATACGCTCGGTGCTGCTCCAGTTCAGTCCGAGAAGGAACGGCGGTATCGAGAGCTTTGCGATGAGCTGCTCGAGGATCTGCCTCACCGGAACGTTCGTATCAAAAAGCTGATTGTCCGCACCGATGACCTTGATGTCAACATCACCGACGGCAACGAAGTCCTTGACCTGACCGCAGCGGGCGGAGTTCATTCCGTCAGCCCATTCGCGGGCTATCTGCTCTGCGCGGTCGCGGGAGTAGATGAAATCGTCAGATCCGCTCGGGGGTTTGTAGGTCACGGCATAGCGCACATTTCCCGCACGGTCGTAATTCTGACCGATACATTCGTAGATCCTCAGGAGTATACTGCTGAGTGCCGGAAGTCCGCGGAGAAGCGACTTTCCGCCTATGAGTGAGGCATAGACGATATTTTCCGGGCGGGTGACAGTTCTTGAAGTGCCGTCGGCTGAGCGGACGGTATAGCTGCGGGTGAACGGGTCGATGCCGGCGGATATCCTGACAGATGATACATCTCCGAGCCAGAGTCCGGCGATGCGTTCGTTTTCGGCATCCTTGACTATCTCGCCCACAGCGCTGCCGTAGGTTAGTATGCTGTCGAGGAAGCGGTCAGCAAAGCAGCCGATAGAAACTCCTTCCAGCCCCACGGGAACGCTCCTGAGAAAGTGGTCAAGACCGTCCTGAGCATCCTCATCGGAGCATATCACCCTGAAGCCGCCGGTGAGACGGATTATCTTCATGATAGCCGCGTCAATGACCGGGACAGCACTTCTCAGCCTGTCATAGAGCTCCTTTTCAAGCGGTTCAACAGCCGCCGGAAGGACCGGTCCCGTACTGCCGCACCTTATTGCCGAGACAAGCTCCGGCTTCACGGCGCGGGGAACGTTTTTCTTTCTGAATAGCTTCATTTTTCCTCCTTGTGAAAGAATTGAACGGCGGTACGTCCATTACCTTTTCACTGAAAGTGCGACGAGCTGAGCGCCGCCCTGCGAATTCACCATGTCTGTCACGAAATACCTCATGTCGTCCATAGCGTGATCGTTTTCCTTGACCGGAGCGTCGCTTCCGGAGCGTTCATTCCAGCAATAAAGCTGAAATTCCCGTATTATATCCCGGCAGCATTCATTGAAGCGGAGCTTGTTGCTTCGCAGAGCGCTGCTGACGTGGCGTATACCTGTGATGACATCGTTGTCAGCCTTTACGACTCTGAATTTCCCGTGTCTGCGGATACACTCGATGAAGCTTGCGGCGGACGGGTCAACGATGACCTTGGAGATATTTCTCCCGCCCGCAAGCTCCTCCAGAGCCGAATAGTGTTCCTCGTCAGTCCGCTGGACTCCCTCACGTTTTGAGGAATAGTAGTATTCCTTTATGCGATGCCAGACGCCGCTGTGAAGTCCCCACAGACCGAAGGAGGAAGGATTGACCGTGCCGTAATCGCATGATATGACGTAGCATTCGCAGTCGATATCTCCGCTGTAAACGTGTTTGCTCCTGTCAAACATCGGATAGACCGCGCCCTGGGCGGCAGTCCATTTTCCAAGGACGAACCTCTCGTAGAAAGTGCCGGTATACAGCCTTTTGTAGCGCTTTTTGAGCGCGTCGGAGAGGGAAGGATTATCGTCCATAGTGAAGTGCAGGTAGAGTGCGTGCTTTTCCTCAGGCTTTTTTATCCACTCGTTGTAGAACCAGTGAGCCGGAGTGTCGGGGTTGCAGTTGAACCACATCTTCGAGCCGCTGACAGAGCACCTCGCAAGAGCCTGCTCGACGAAGGAACGCGGCATGAGCGCGACCTCGTCGAGAAATACCCCAGAGAGGGTCATGCCCTGAATGAGTGAGGCAGAGCTCTCGTCCTTGCCGCCGAAGATATAGAAGCGGTTCGTTCTGCCGAGGAAGGTGACGTCGAAGTAATTTGCGCTGACCTTCTCAATGCAGGTGAAGCCGTACTCCCTGAGCATAGGCAGAAGCGGAGTGATGACGTTTCTTCGCAGCGAGGTTATGGTCTTGCCGCACAGTGCAAATGCACCGCCGTCAAAGCTTCTGCAAGCCCAGAACATGAAGCCGAGGGACATCGAGAGTGTCTTGCCGCTTCTCACCGCACCGTCGCATATTATAGCATCCATACTGCGGTATTCAGGCATAGCCCACCATTTCACAGCGAGCTTCTGCTTGCGTGAGAGCTTAGTTATCCTCAGTGGGATCAGCCTCCTCTCCGGCAGCTGTGAGGGCTTCGATCAGCCCGGCAGCCCTGTCGCGGTCGGAGAAGGTGTTCTCCAGCTCAAAGAGCTTTTCGAGAGCTTTGAGCCTGTCAAACAGCTTTATCTCGACGCCTCCGCCCTTGACCCGTTTTATCTCGGAGACATTGAACAGGTCGAGGCTGCCGATGACCTCCGGCGGAGGCATTTCCTCCGCAAAGGCAAGAACAGCAGCGTCCCGGCAGTTCCCGAACGCGAGCCGTTTCAGCCCGGTGATAACACCTCCGCCGTCTGAGAGCAGCTCCCGCAGCTCCGCGATCTTTTTGCGGCAGCCCGGATTTTTCAGACAGCCGAGCCCGTCGCTGAGAGCGCTTTCCTCGGGGAAACCGGCTTTCGCAGCAGCCTCCTCAACGCTTCCCAGCAGGGCGTACCAGCAGCAGAAATCATTCCTTAGCTGTTTCTGATTTTTTTCCTGAATAATAAAGACCTCCTTTCGTCCCGAACGGTACCGCCGTTCACTAAGGGGCAAAAAAGAGGCATTTTTCAATGCAAAACCATTGAATATTGAAAAAATTTTTTTCTGCGGCAGAATCAGTGAGTAGTTATTAGTGCTTAGTGCTTAGATTTTAGAGCTAAGAGCTTAGAAATTAGATGCGGTGCCGCCTTACGGCGACGGATTTGAAGTTAGCTGCCGTGAGCGAAAGCAGACTTCCAGTTTATACGAGCAACGACGTGGAAGGGGGCAGCGTCACGCTGCCTGACCGAAGGTTCGGCGAAGAAGTGTCAAAAGTCGGCAAAAGGAGGGGGATTGGGGGGGATGGAAAGGAGAGTCCAGAGAGGGAAACCTATTGGGGGAAAGGGGGAGGGAAATGCCGACTTTTGCACCGGTTTTGTTGTTCCCTCCCCCTTTCACCCAAGAGGTGTCCCTCTTTGGCAGGAAGGAGCCGAGCAGTTTTTACTAAAGATAGACAGATAAATCAACCGCCACACAAAGCCTCTGCCCCAAACCAGCCGCAGCATTATTCAAACAAAAAACTCTCCTAAAAGGCATATCAAGTCGCCCTCCTGAATATACATTATAAAAAACGGAGGACACAGCCATGCAGGAAAAAATCAAACAGAACCACAACCTCATCCTCGAGAACCGCAAGAGCCTGAGCATCTCAGGCATTACCGACGTCGACAGCTTCGACGACCGCGAAATATGCCTGTATACCGAGCTCGGGGAGCTGACGGTGCAGGGGCGCGAGCTACACATCGACTCCATGAGCGTCGAGACAGGTAATATGACGATAACCGGCGATATATGGGCGCTCGTCTACGGCGACAAGGACCGCCGAGGTCCGATATCAGCGATCGGGAAGCTGTTCCGATGAATATTCCTGAGACTTTTTTCAGCGTTAATGAAGAGCTGCGGCTGCTCGGGCTGACCTTCCTGCTCGGAGCAGCATTCGGCGTGCTCTGGGACGTATTCCGAGCGGTGCGGATGCTCTTTCCGCACAACAGCTTTCTCATTGCGGCGGAGGATATTGCTTTTTTTGCACTGTACGCGGTAAGTCTGCTGTGTCTTGCGTCAGCGGCAGCGAGGGGCGAGATGCGCTTTTACTATTTCATTGGAAGTCTGTCGGGATTCACGGTATATATCCTGACGGTCGGGAGTGTGGTCGTCGGTGCGATGAGGAAGGTTATCTTCATTCTGAAAAAGACGATAGTGGTCTTATCTGCACCTTTGAGAAAATCTTTTGTACTTTTAGGTAAAAAAGCGAGAGTTAAATTTGTAGGAATTTCCGAAATTATAGTTCAAAGATTTAAAAAATCTGAAATACTATTGCTAAAACCTCTGCATTTGTTGTATAATAAACAAGAAAATAAACTGAGAAGGAATGGAAACAACAGTGGCAAAAAAAACAAAACGAACAAAAAAGTCACTCTTCAACGGCCTGCTCGTAAAGCTCTTCGTAATCGCTGCATCAATAGGCTGCGCGGCAATAATCGTGACCGCAAATAATGAACGCTCGGAAAAAGAAGCCGAGCTTCAGACGATACAGGCTAAAATAGATTCCTATGAGGCCCAGAACGCTGAGCTCCAGCGTGTGCTCGAGGGCGATGATATGTCGGAATATATGGAAAAAGTCGCTATCGAGGAGTACGGATATGCCTACTCTGACGAGCGAAGATTTTACGACACCTCAAGAGACTGATAAGGCGCAACGCGCTTTTAAAAAGGAGTTATTATAAATATGCAGTTGGAAATCGGAAAAATCTACACCGGCAAGGTCAAGGGGATCACGCAGTACGGCGCTTTCATTGATATCGACGGAGGCGGCACGGGAATGGTACATATCTCGGAGATCGCTAATACCTATGTGAGCGATATCCGCGAGCACCTGACCGAAAATCAGGAGGTCAAGGTCAAGGTCATCGGCATCAATGAAGCCGGAAAGGTCAGCCTCTCAATTAAGAAGGCTACTGATTCACCCGCCCCTCAGCAGCGCAGCAGCAAGCGTCCCGAGGGTGGTCAGCAGCGCAGCCAGAAGCCCAATATCTGGGAGCCCAAAAAACAGACCCCACCTTCGGAAATGACATTCGAGGATATGATGTCACGCTTCAAGCAGTCCAGCGAGGAGCGTATGTGCGATATAAAACGCAGCACCGACCGCAAAAACGGTACAAGAAGAAAATAAAAATGCTCCCCGGATGGGGAGCTTTTTGCTGGTAAGTTATTCTATATTATTATGGAATTTTCACTGCTGTTTATGGTGAAAACTGATCATCCATAAACTCACTAAGAGTAACAGTTTTTTCATCGGAAATATATGCGTAGAATCTTAGTATCGAAGATTCATCCACAGCATTAATAACTTTATTGCTATTGAATTATCATTATAAGTGTACCTGTCTTGAATGCGTCCCGCTCTTTTTATTATTATCAAACAAAAAATCCTGCCGCAAATGCCGAAGCTGCTGCTGCAAGCGCTACTGCGATGAGCGGCAGTCCGAAATACGCCAGCACGACTGCGGCGGCAGTACCTATAGCTGCAGTGATATAGCTTCCGGTGCTGTAGAATATCGCTGGGAGCGTCATTGCACTCAGCACTGCATAGGGCACATAATAGAGGAAGCTCCGGAAGAACTCCGACTTTATCTTCTTCCTGAAAAAAACGAACGGTATCATGCGGATGAGGTAGGTCACCCCTGCCATGACTATGATATACAGCGCAAGCTTCATACAGTACCGCCCTCCTCGTCCTTTACAGGGAACAGCAGTGCTCCCAGAGCGGCGGCAGTGACTGCGCTTATTATCATGGCAAATCCGCCTGAAACGGCTGTGAGAACATACCTGAACAGAGCGCTCAGTCCAGCCGCTGCGATTATGACAAGCAGTACGCTGAGTTGTTTTTTTGCCGGCGGAACGATTATTGCAATGAACATACCATACAGCATTATTCCCATAGCGTTACGGATATCGGTCGGGAGAAGCTGACCCGCGGCGGCGCCGAGAGCTGTGCCGGTCACCCAGCCTATGAACGCGGCAGAGATCATGCCGTACATATAAGCCGGCCGGACGGGTTCGCGCCTTGTGGAGCAGACCGCAAATATCTCGTCGGTTATGCCGAATGCAGCCGCAAATCTGTGCGGAGCAGTGAAGCTGCTGTCGAGTCTCTGTGAGAGCGAGAGCGCCATGAGTGAATAGCGCAGGTTTATCACAAGCTGCACCAGCACCATTTCTATAAGCGCACCGCCGGCTTCTAT
Source organism: uncultured Ruminococcus sp. (assembly GCA_946629405.1). The sequence continues at coordinate 10,240 of CAMOXW010000107.1, read as the reverse complement.
GATATCAACGCCGGCAGCTTGTCCTGCGGAGGTGAGATTTACGGCAGAAATAACGGAGGCGGCGAGCGGAGTGAGCCCCGCCTGCACCGCCTTTATCCCGAAACCGAAGGATACCGAAAGATATCCCAGAGCGATAGGTATGCCGTTATAAACGCCGCGTGAGAACCAGCTTTTCATCAATCGGTGACTTCCTCGATGACGAAGCTGCTCTTTTTGCCTGTACCGGTCTGAGAAGTCGTAGAAGTGCTGCTGTCGTCGTCCTTGACGGTATGGCGGCAAGCGGTTGCCGAGAGTGCGCTGAGAGCGCAAAGCATTACAATAATGAACTTTTTCAGATTTTTCATAATATCCTCCTGTCAGTCAAGCGCCGAGAAATCTTTCTCATACACAGTCATATCCTCCTGATCTGCGCCTGACGATATAATAATATAAAGCATAAGTCCGTCGATGTTTTTTGCGTAGTAATACTGGTTGATAGTATATCCGAGCGTGGTATACTTCGCAGTAAAGGATTTCCGCATGAAGCTCTGACCGCCGAGGCTGACCTCCTTCATGCTGCCGTTCTCCTTGTATTCAACGCCTGACACTGTTTTAAGGTCTTCGGAAAGTGCGTTAAGGTATTCCTCAGCGCTGAGATACTTCATGCTTTTTTTACCGGTGCTGACGGCAAGGTTCTCGAAGACGACGGCGATACTTCCGCCCTCAGAGGTCCTTGCAGCGTAGTCATAGATAACCGACTGATCCATCAGCTCCTCATCGAGGAGTTCCTCGTTTCCGGTGATTTCAAGGCCGGTATTCACCATGGAAAGCAGCTGTGATTCACTCATGATGCTCCAGCCGTCGGGAGTATTGAACTGAATGCCGGAAAACTCATTCCGGTAAACTCCGTCTTCAACTGTGCCGCGTCTGAAGCTGCTGCCGAAAGCCTCAGGAATTTCGGCTGACTTTTCTGTAAGCTCCTCGGTATCCTCGATATCCGGGACCCTGAAGCCGGCTTCGCTGTTGTTTTCATCTTCACTGTTCTGTTCATTCCCGGCGAGAGAGCCGGTCCCTCCGGAGGTATACCCTTCGGAATCGCCGCAGCCTGCAAGTGCCGAAGCACAGAGCGTTACTAAAAATATAAGTGCTGTTATTCTTTTCATATTACCTCCTAAAAATGCCTTCCGCCGCCGACGTGACCTCCGCTGTGGTGATGACCTCCGCCGCCGCGTGAGCCGCCTCCCCGGTAGCCTCCGCTGCTGCTTGTTTCGATCTTATGCTTAGTGACATAGCTGCGGATGAAGGTATCTGATTTTTCCCTGAAATTGGTGCGGTCCCTGCGGACGTAGATCCCGGGGTTCGGAGAATTCTTGAAGCGGTAATGGCTTTTGACGCAAATATATATCACCTCGGCAAGTATAAAGCCTGCAAAGAACGACATGAACAGGCGTCTGACCCGGATACCCGGCGGCAGGTGCTTCGTCACATAGAATTTCCCATTGTAATCGAAGAAGTAGATACCGTTGAGCTTGTCCTCCTGATAGGTGATATTGCTCGGTTCATAGCTTCTCATGAAGCCTTCGAGGGTATCGCAGAAATGCTCTACCGTCTCCCCGAATGCATCGGGGTCGGGAGCGTAGGCTGACGAGGGGCGTTTCCGCGCGTATTCGTCGAAGAACAGCTCCGTTCTTCCGCCGTAGATAATGCCTGCCTTGCCGCTGCATGAGAGGTAGTCGTAGGCATTTGATGAGAGGTCGATATACATAAACACGCCGTCGGTAAATTCCTCTCCGGCGCACTGGTCGTAGTAATTTGCAGTGAAATCCTCAACATTCGGGTCGCTGCGGTAAACATCGTTGATGTAGACGATGATATTCATTTCAAGCTCCTCGGAGCAGGCGATTATTCTTTCCCTGAGCGTCTTTTCCTGCGATTTGTCAAAAAGGTCAGCCGTATCGATAAGGTCAGAGAAGTTGTCCTCGCTGCTGAATGGCACTCTCAGGTTGTCCTTTGCCGGACGAATGTTTACAACGAACATGGAAAGGAGATATAAAACGATACTTGCAGCAATCGTTATACCAATGAACTTCATTATCATCCCGAGCTTCTTCATATCAGGAAACCTCCGGATACAAGGGCAGAAATGACAGCAACTGCAAGGCCTATGCCAGCGCTGAACAGACGAAGCCTGCGCTTATCGAGCGGCGGAGTGCCGGCAAGCTTTCCGGTCTGACCGTTTATTGCAAATTCGTACACCTTGTCCTTGTATTTATAGCTCATGAACCATACCGGCAGCATCATGTACTCCCATTTGGTATTTATGATATCATGGCGGTTGACCGAAGGGACTACCGAAGAATAACCTGAAACGCTTGCGCTGATGATATCCCTGCTTGCACTTGAGGCACGCTCGCGTATCCTCGGGAAAACTCCCTGTTTGTCAACGTCGTACTTATCGGCGAAGAATCCGCTCAGATAGGACATTGAGAAGTCTTTCAGCTCTTTATAGTCGAACGGCTCGATAGCCTCCATGAGCAGGTCGTCGATTTTACTTTCACCGTCGGCAGGGATGCCCTCGGTGTAGATATCGGCACGGCGGACGATACGGTATTCCTTCGTTTCCGTGTAGCGGTAGTCGCCCTGGGTCCACGAGCGGACTTTTTTGCCTATAGCGCAGTAATCAGCGTTTATATCACAGTCGGCGACCCAGAACGGGACGTAGAGACCGGTCATTTTTTCGAGCTGATGATCGCTTTTGAAGTCCTTCGGGGCGAACATACGCGCCCTTATCCATGTCTTGAACTTATCCTCAGCGATCTTCTTGGTCAGTTTGAAGCCGATGACCTTGCTCGGCTTATAATCGCCGGTAAGCTTGCCGGAGAGGATGACCGGGTTATGGCAGTAATAGCAGAACAGCGCAGTCTGCTGGTCGTCGCACATGATATCAGCGCCGCAGCTTGCGCAGTGAAAGAGGTTGGTGTGCTCCTCAAAATTCTGGGCGAGCTGCTGTTCAGCCTGAGAAATGCTGCTTTCGGCAGCCGAGCAGATGCGCTTTATCTCCTCGACAGTGAAGCTGCTGAGACAGTATTCACAGCTTAGCTTCTGAGTAAGCGGGTCGAATTTCAGGTCAGCATTGCAGTTGGGACATTTATATTCCGCAGCGTCCAAGACATCATCTCCCTTATCATAGTAGAATCCCCGATGCGGGCAGCTTCTGAGAAAGAAGCTGCTCGGGGATGCTCATATTATTTTATCACATAGTTCATATTTTTGCAATACCAATTTGGAAATTCCTCGCGGCACATATGACAGCAGCATTTTTTTGGCGGCACAGTTGACATTCTGCACGAAACGTGATATAATATGGTTAATAAGTTTATTTACCATTTGGTAAATTAGTTTAAGGAGTTGATATTTATGGGCGAAACATCAAAAATGCGTCAGGCGGCGATACTGGCGCTGGTGCTGGCTCTCGCGTGGCTCATTCCTCTCTACGGCTACGCTTTCAGGCCAACACTTACGGCTTCAGCGATATCGGTAGATTATCCGGTACCGCTTTACAACCTCGCCAGCAAGGACAATTCAAAGGTCCTCACAGAAAACGGCACAGCTGACAATTCAACACTTTCCCTGAAAACTCTCGGCAGCGACCTCTCACCCTCATGGCGCTTCGACAGAGTGGGCAGCGATTCAAAGGGCACCTTCTTCAAGCTCATCAATGCTCAGTCAGGACGCATACTTACCCCGCTCGGCTACAGCGTCAAGGCTGGCACAAGTGTTGTGGTATACGGCAGCGAGTCTGCACAGTCACAGCACTGGTACGTTGTTCCGGTCTCAAAGGACCATCTCGGCAATGACCTCTGCTATAAGGTGGTCAACTACTCAGATACCTCACTTGCTCTTACTCAGGGCAGCTCGGGAATGACCCTCGAGAGTTATACCGGCGCTGACAATCAGCTCTGGCTGCTCAACGCAGACGGCTTGCAGGGCTTCGCAGGCTACTGCTTCGATGATGCTCCCAATGTAAGCGGAAATACTGTGAAGGCTTGTGATATCGGCGGCGTTTTCGGCGAAGTCGTTGAGGTATCGACCTTCGATGACCTGAAAAAATACGCTGAATCAACAACACCCTACACGATCGTTGTTAATAAGAACATTTCGATCAACAGCTTTTCAACAGACGGCAACGGACAGAAATATACCGCTCCCGGCAGAATACAGGTCGCCTCAAACAAGACCATTGTCGGAAGCTATGGAAATCATACGCTCAATAACGTTGCGTTCACAACAGAACAGTCCGACAAGGGCAACGGCAGCAACATTATTATCAAGAATTTCGATATCCAGCATTCCGCAGAGGCTAACGGCAATGACAATATCATGATCTATTTCAGAGGCGGTCAGAACCTCTGGGTCGATCATGTGACCTTTACCGGACACAGCGGCTATAATCCCTACGGCACGGATAATTCAGTCAGCGACAAGGATAAATTCCTTGCCTGCTGCTACTATGCGGATTACTGCACAGTTTCCGACTGCTCGTTCGGTCTCCATGAGTACGGACTCATCCTCGGCTATCCTGACAGCAGCGCGAGCAATTACTCAAAATACAACGGATACCCGAGAATGACGCTTGCTTCAAACAAGTTTTACAAAACGCTCACCCGCGCTCCCGGACTTATGCGCTGGGGCTACTTCCACAGCCTCGACAACTACGTCAGCGAGTTCTCTATGGCTTACACAGTTCAGGCAAATACTAATATCTTCGCCGAAAACTGCTACTATGAGAACAGTTCAACAAGCGGAAACGTATGCTGTGACTGGAACGCTCCGAGCTCTACTGACCAGAATTTAGGATATTTCCTCGACTCCGGCTCGAAGTCCTCCGGAAAGGTGAACAGACTTACTGCCGGTCAGGGAACGGCCTCAAATCCCTCATACGCTAAGACGGGAACATGGAAGGCAACATCAAACTACAGCTATGTCACGATCTCAGCCGATAACGCTAAGTCCTACTGCAACAGCTACTCAGGCTGCCAGACATCCGGCGGAAATGTAATGTACCTCCGTTTTGCAAAGGCAGGCGTTCCGAGCGCCGGCTTCACCGAGGCTCCGAGCGGACCTGTGAAGCCTGTTCCTGCCGCTTTCAGCGAAGGTGCAGCTTACCGCTTCAAGAACGTGAATTCGGGACTTTATATGCAGGTAGCCGGTGCTGAGGCAGCAAACAATGCCAATATTCAGCAGTGGGGCAGCGATGGTACCTCCGTTCATGATATATGGAAGCTCTACAGTGCCGGCGACGGTTACTACTATATCGCTTCCTGCGTGGGCGACGGCGGTACTTATGTGCTCGACATCGCCGGAAGAAAGACTGACAACGGCACCAATGCTGACCTCTACACCTTCAACGGCGGCACAAATCAGCAGTTCATGCTGACAGAGAACAGCGACGGAAGCTATAAGCTCCTCACAAGGATAACCGGTGAGGCTTCTGCTGTCGAGGTAGCTGACGCTTCTTCTGCTTCAGGCGCCAACGTTCAGCAGTGGGAGGTAAACGGCGCTGACTGCCAGAACTGGATCCTCGAAGCAGTCGCTGATCCGGGCTGCACTATGGATACAAGCCTTATCTACACATTCAGGAATGTGAACTCAGGTCTTGTAATGGATATAAGCAACGGCACTATGGCTGACAGTACCAACGTTCAGCAGTGGGAAAGCAACGGCTTTGACTGCCAGAAGTGGACTCTCACACCATTTGGCTCCGGAAATTACTACTGGGTGCGCTCTCTCCAGGACAGCGGCTATGCCCTCAAGGCTGAGGGAAGCACTAACGGTTCAAATGTGGATATCGCGGCTTATTCAAACAAGGACAGTGCACAGCTCTTCCGCTTCACCAGGAACATTGACGGCTCATACAGTATCATTACCCATGCTTCTAAGGATGCTTGTCTGGTAGAGGTCGATGCTGCTTCAACTGCGGCAGGTGCCAATGTTCAGCAATACGCTCCTACCAACAGTGCTTGCCAGAACTGGGAGCTTATAACTGAGACAACAACTACAACAACAACAATTACAACAACAACTACTACTACTACCACCACAACAACAACAACTACAACTACTTCCACAACCTCCACCACCTCGACTGCTCCTCCTGCTCCCGAGCGCTTGCCGGGTGACGCAAACTGCGACGACCAGGTAAATATGGCTGATGCGGTATTCGTAATGCAGTCGGTTTCAAATCCCGATAAATACGGCAAGGGCAAGCCCGACGGAATATCCGAAGCCGGCGAGCGCAACGCAGACGTTGACGGCCTCGAAGGCATCACAAATAAGGACGCCCTCATGATACAAAAGTTCAAGCTCGGACTTATCTCTGAATTGAAGTAAAGCAAAGCTCCCCGTCTCCGGGGAGCTTTTTGTCTGGCAATGTGTCTTATCTGCGGAAAAAGCTTCTTCCCCCCCGGCATAGCTTTCCGGGACTTGACAAATTTCCGCTCAGGCAATATAATAGTAAGGGCAGCGATGTGCATTGACTGCACAGGATACGCGCCTACCGGAGCAGCGGCAGCATTATTCCGACTCTACCGTCCTCCGGAGGCAATTATGAGGTGAAAAACATGGATATTATCAGATTCCCCGATCCCGGAGCAGTCAATGAGACTGTGGCGGAGGACAGAAAACTCATTGCTTCTGTTTTGTGCAGCGGTGAGGCTGCGGCAGTGTGTCCCGCAGACGAGATCTCAGACCATAGCCTGCTGCTTGCAAGCTGCGGCATCTTCGGTACACAGGCAAGGGAGTGCTTCCGCGTGCGCTTTGACAGCAGCTTTGCAGAGTGGGAGTTTGACTGTCCCGCGGCTTATCAGGGGGAGAGCGACCGTCAGGCAGCGCTCGGCAGCTTCTACCGCGACGGACTCAGGATCATACCGGAGTTTCTCACGCTAATGGGCTACTTCCCGCAGCTGAGTATAAAAAATATTACCGGCGAGCTCTGGGACTTCTGAGTTGAGAGTTTAGAGTTGAGAGTTGAAAGTCAATATGCGGAAATTAAAATCATGAATAGAAGTATTGTTGAGGAAAAGAGTTTCAGGTTTGCTGTGAGAATAGTTAATCTGTTTAAATTCTTGTCAGAGAAAAAAGAGTTTGTTCTCTCAAAACAGATTTTGAGAAGCGGAACAAGCATAGGGGCTAACGTATGCGAAGCGCTGGATGCTCAGAGTGACAAGGATTTTGTTGCTAAAATGAGTATCGCGCTAAAAGAATGTTCAGAAACAATGTACTGGATTAGGCTGCTTGCGGAAACTGAGTATATCACACCTGAACAGTTTGATTCAATATACAAAGACGCTAACGAGATAAGAAAGATCCTTATCTCGATCGTAAAAACAAGCAAAGAGAAGATTGGCAGCGGAAAGCAGAGTTAACTCTAAACTTTCAACTCTCAACTCTCAACTTTTACATTGGAGGAATAAATATGCAGATATATAATTCGCTTTCACATAAAAAAGAGGACTTCGTGCCGAACACGGCAGGTAAGGTGAGTATGTACACCTGCGGTCCGACTGTCTATCATTTCGCCCATATCGGCAATCTCAGAAGCTACATCATGGAGGACGTTCTGGAGAAGTACCTGCGCTTCACAGGACTTGACGTAAAGCGCGTTATGAATATCACCGATGTAGGTCACCTCACAAGTGACGGCGATACCGGCGACGACAAGATGCTCAAGGGCGCTAAGCGTGAGCACAAGACCGTTATGGAGATAGCTAAGTTCTATACAGACGCCTTCTTTTCAGACTGTGCGAAGCTCAATATCAAGACCCCGGATGTGGTCGTGCCTGCAACAACTTATATCGACGAATTCATCCGCGTTATAAGCTCTCTCATGGAGAAGGGCTACGCCTATGAAGCCGGCGGAAATATCTACTTCGATACTTCAAAGCTGGGCAAGTATTACGTTTTCGGCGACCTTAGCGAGGAGGACCTTGAGGTAGGCGTGCGCGAGGGCGTCGAGGAGGACGGCAACAAGCGGAATAAGGCGGATTTCGTCCTCTGGTTCACTAAGTCAAAGTTCGACGATCAGGAGCTCAAATGGGAAAGCCCATGGGGTGTCGGCTATCCCGGCTGGCATATCGAGTGCTCGTGCATTTCCATGAAGAATCTCGGCGAGTACCTTGACCTCCACTGCGGCGGCATCGACAATGCCTTCCCGCACCATACCAACGAGATCGCGCAGTCCGAGGCTTATCTCGGACATAAGTGGTGCAATTACTGGTTCCACGTTCACCATCTCAATACCACAAACGGCAAGATGAGCAAGTCAAAGGGCGAGTTCCTCACGGTGTCGCTGCTTGAGGAAAAGGGCTATGATCCGATAGTTTACCGCTATTTCTGCCTGCTCTCTCACTACCGCAAGTCACTGGTATTCTCATGGGAGAATCTTGACAATGCCGTTACATCCTTCAGCAAGCTCATCGACAGGATAGCTCCCCTTACTAAGGAAGGCTCCGGCGATATCGACAAGGCTGAGTATGACAGGCTTTACAAGGTGTTCACGGACGCTCTTGACAATGACCTCAATACCTCACTTGCGGTAACAGCACTTTACGATGTTCTGAAATCCGGCGCGAATGCTGCTACAAAGCTTGCCCTGCTCGGGGAATTTGACAAGGTCCTCGGCCTTGACCTTATAAAGAAGGCTCAGGAAAAGACAGACTCTGCCGGAAATGCCTCCGCTGATATCCCGGCTGATGTGCTGGAGCTGGTCGGGCAGCGCAAGGCTGCCCGCAAGGAAAAGAACTTCGCCCTTGCAGACGAGCTCCGCGATAAGATAGCAGCTCTCGGCTATGAGGTCAGGGAGACCCGTCAGGGGACGGAGATAAACAAGATATAAGAAAGACTGCGGGGAACCGGAATGGCAAGAATATATCCGCTTTTCAGCTCCAGCAAGGGCAATTCCACCTTCATAGGAACTGAAAAGGGCGGGATACTCATAGACTGCGGCGTGAGCTGCAAAAGGCTCTGCGCCGCGCTTGAACTGAATAATATACCGCTTTCGGCAGTACGGGCGGTGTTCATCACCCATGAACACTCCGACCATGTTTCAGGTCTTGCAATGTTCACAAAAAAGACCGCACTGCCGGTCTATGGTCAGAAGCGCACCCTGCAAAGATTGTGCGACGGAGGAAAGATAGCTCCCGATTCTCCTGCCATAGACATCAGCGGCATCTCGATAGCCTGCGCGGACATGGAAATAGAGTGCTTCAATACGCCGCATGACGCGATACAGAGCTGCGGCTACCGTATACATACGTCTGACGATAAATACTGCGCCGTCTGCACCGACCTGGGACACGTTACCCCGGAGGTCTCACAGGCTCTTGACGGCTGCCGGCTGGTCCTGCTTGAAGCGAACTATGACGAGAATATGCTGAGAACAGGCGGTTATCCGCTTTATCTGAAGGAGCGCATTCTCTCGGATATAGGGCATCTCTCCAACGATATGTGTGCGGCAGAGGCGAGGTCTCTCGTCAGCCGCGGGACTACTCACCTTCTGCTCGGACACCTCAGCCAGGACAATAACCGTCCTCAGCTCGCAGACAGCACCGTTGAGCGCGGGCTTTCAGGCTTTGTGCGCGGAAGGGACTACATAATGGGCGTTGCACCTGTTGAAACTCAGGGAGGAGCGGTGATCTTCTGATGAACATAAAGCTCATCGTTATCGGCAAGCTCAAGGAGGATTACCTCCGGAGTGCCTGTGCAGAGTATATAAAACGGCTCGGGAGGTACTGCACCTTCGAGCTGCATGAGCTTGACGAGTGCAGGCTCAGCGATAATCCGTCGGAGAAGGAGATATCCGCGGCGCTGAGAAAGGAAGCAGAGCAGATAAAACGCTATGCTTCGGGATATATCGTGCCTATGTGCATTGAGGGGAAGCAGCTCGGCAGTCCTGAACTTGCGGAGAAGCTCTCTGCCGCGGGAGTTGCCGGGAACAGCACAGTTACGTTCATTATCGGCAGCTCGTTCGGGCTTGATCCCGAAATAAAGGCTATGGGAAGCCTGAAGCTTTCCATGTCGAAAATGACCTTTCCGCATCAGCTCGCGAGAGTGATGCTTCTGGAACAAATATACCGCGCCTTTTCGATAGCCAAAGGCGGAAAATATCATAAGTAGGTGGAATTATGAAATCCTCTTACAAGCCGAGAGGCGTCTGCACCCGCGAAATGGAAATTGAGACCGAAAACGGCAAAATCAAAAAGGT
>CAMOXW010000106.1 GCA_946629405.1 uncultured Ruminococcus sp. | reverse complement strand
CGGTGTTTATGGCGCAGAGGTCACACCCGTTCCCATTCCGAACACGGAAGTTAAGCTCTGCCGCGAAGACGATACTTGGCTGGCGACGGCCCGGGAAACTATTTCAATGCCGGCACTTATATTCCTCCTTAGCTCAGTCGGTAGAGCACTCGGCTGTTAACCGAGTTGTCGCCCGTTCGAGCCGGGCAGGGGGAGCCAAAGGCTTTAGCAGTCCGCTAAAGCTTTTTTGTTTTTATAGGACTATTTCTTGACATTGCCTGCGCAATGTGTTAAAATATAATGTATTAGTTTGCATTTTATGAAAAGAGGGAAATCATGAGCACAACAGACAACGAACTGATCACGGAGGGGCAGACCTCCACGGCAGGCAGCGATAAGTCCGCCGAGACAAAAGCTGTGTCGGCAGCAATGGCGGATAAGCCTGCTGAGAAGAAAGATAAGCCGACCGCAAAAAAAGAAAAGCCTGCCGCTGATAAAGGGAAAAAGCCTGATAAAAAGCTGTACAGCAGATTTAACAAGAAGAATGAGCTCTCGATCATACTGCTCAGTTTCGCGGTCAGTTTCACGGTATTCTTTTTCTCGCCGATAGACATTTTTCTCGGCAACCAGCGTGAATTCGTAGTTGGTTTCAAGCACGTTGCGATCCCACTGCTTCTGACGTCACTTGCAGTTGCAGGCGCACTCATACTTCTTATGAATATAATGCTGTTAATCAAGGAATGGCTTTGTCATGGCTTTTCGAGGCTGCTGTTCGGCGCATTGCTGGCAGCTTATACACAGTCACTTTTCCTGAACAGCAAGATGACTTCACTTACAGGCGACGACGCGAGGTATACTGATGATATGACGTCTGTCGTTGTGAATATAGTTGTTCTGAGCATTATCATGCTTCTGCCGCTTGCACTATATATCATGGCGAAGCTCCTGCCGAAAAACAAGGTACTCAATATCGGCAAGGGGATGATACTTCCCTATGTTTCGGCTGTTATCTTTGCTATGCAGCTTACAGGCTGCCTCAGTTCTATAGCCGGAGCAGATTTTGACAAGTACAACCGCAGCTACACTCAGTATCTATCCTATGAGCCGTCCATGTCACTTTCAAAGGATGGCAATGTTGTGGTATTCCTTACTGACCGACTTGACAGCCTCTGGATGGACGAGGTCATAAACCGATATCCTGACGTTAAGGAAAATTTTGACGGCTTCACATTCTACCAGAATAACGTCTCACACAATACCAATACCTTCCCATCAGTTCCTCAGATGCTGACAAATTATCGCTATAAAGGAACTGAATGGCCCGATTACACCAGCAAGGCGTGGGAGGGACAGACTGTTCCCCGCGTGCTTACAGAGAATGGATACAATTGCAATCTTCTGATCGACAACCTCACTACCTACAGCAGTATCGGACAGATCTCAGACCAGTGCTACAACATCAAGGAATGTGACAAGGATGATATCAAGTTCAACTATCTTGGCGATGGCGGAATTATCCCGACAATGACTCAGATATCCCTGTCAAGGCTTGCACCTTATGCGTTCAAGAGTTACCTTACTCTCGGACTTGGCTCGAATCTTTCATCTGACTTCATTACATACAAGAAGGACTACCCTGATGTCATGCCTAAGGCCGTAGGTGTGCAGTCGGATATTGACTACTACCGTTATCTCCTGAAAACACATCTTGATGCGGACAGTGACAAGAAGACGTTTTCCTTCATACACCTCAACTGTTCGCATGGCGATTCGGCTGAGACCTCGGACCTTTATCCGCCTAACAAGCATGAAAAGGTAGATATTTATTCAACTACCCGCGGCGGCTTCCAGATACTCTTTGAGTATTTCGACCAGATGAAGAAGCTCGGAGTTTACGACAATACCACAATTATTGTCCTCGGCGACCACGGCAGAGCGCCTCGTGAGATCGAGATAGATGATCTTGACCACCTCACAAGTGCTATCACAACTGCTCTCCTTGTCAAACCGGCAGGCGAGCACGGAGAGCTGAAGCTCAACAGGGATGCAGAGCTCTCAAACGACTTCTTCCCCGCAAGTGTTATTGAGTACGCCGGCATAGATCACTCAGATTTCGGCTATTCGTACAACGATATTATCGAGGGAGACCTTCACCCTGACAGATTCATGCAGACCTTTGACTGGGGCGGATACGGACGTGTAATTTACAAGGCATATTACAAGATCACCGGCGATGCCCGTAATTTTAACAACTGGGAGGAACAGAAGGGTCACGAATAATCAAGAACTCATTTTCACAAGATTTAATTTTAGATAGAATTTTACGCATATTATGTCAAAGAACATTTATGAAGACGAGTTCAAAGGCGGTGCAATTATGAAACAGGCGAAAAACAGCAGGAGGATATTCACGGCTTTGCAGCTTGGCGCGATAACAGCGCTCAGTGCTGGACTAAGCTTTACTTTGCTGCTGTTTTCACCTGTACTTTTTTATCTGGACGACCCGGCAGCCTTTATGGTCGATCTGAGACACATTGTTGTTCCGATGACTTGTGCAGCGATTGTTATCACCGCTGCATTTGCCGGACTGCTCTGTCTTGCGAGGCTCATACACCGTTGGGCATATATTGTTCTTTCGCGGCTTCTTCTGGGACTTCTTCTGGCATTTACGGTACAGGGTTTCCTCCTGAACGGCAGGATGGACGTTGTGCTGAGCGCGGACGTCCGCTACAGCGAATACCGCACAAGGATCAGAGTCAACAATATAGTATTCTTTACGCTTGTACTGATTCCTCTTATAATTTCAGTTCTGGCGCTGATCTTCCCGAAGCGCTGCCTTAAAGCCGCAGCTGGGGAGAAGTCACTCATTGCCACGGCAGCAGTTCTTGCAGCGCTGCATATGGCTTCTGCATCGGCAAGGACGGTTATGACTGACCTTGACCGCTATAAGGGTATACAGAATTACTACCTGTCCTATGAGCCAACAATGTCTCTTTCTGAGAAAGGCAACGTTGTGGTGTTCCTGACAGACCGCCTTGACAGCCTCTGGATGGACGATATGCTTGAGCTTTACCCGGAGCTTTACGGCGAATTTGACGGCTTCACCTTCTACCAGAACGCTACCTCGACCGGTACAAGTACATTCCCGACCGTTCCGCAGATGCTTACAAATTCTGAATATGACGGTGAGGAGTGGCACGAATATCTTTCCGACGCATGGAGCGGTGAGACCGTTCCTTCGGTGCTGAAAAGCAGCGGATATGATGTATACCTCCTTCCCGACCAGATAACAACGCTTAGCAGTCCTGCACAGGTCATGGGACAGTGTGACAATATAAAGCGCTATGAGACAGACAGGAGGATCAGGCTTTTCGGCAGGTACGGCACCTTCGTCACTATGTTCAGGCTGTCGTTCACAAGAATGGCGCCGTACAGCTTTAAACATGACCTGCAATACTGGCTCGGAGCAAATTTCTCGCGCGGAATGATAGCTGACCCGGACTGCGGGGAAGACGTTCTTCCAAAGCAGGCGTTTGTTGACCATGACCTGAAATACTACAGCTACCTGATCACGCACGGACTGAGGGCAGACAATGACAGCCGGGTTTTCAGCTTTATACACCTCAACTGCTGCCATACCGTTTATGACGATACAGCGGCTCTGCACGGCTTCGAGGGGGAGAATGACGTCTACAAGACGACCCGCGGCGATTTCGAGATACTTTCGGAGTACTTCCGGCAGATGAAGGAGCTTGGGATATACGACAATTCCACTATTATAGTAATGGGAGATCACGGCAGAGCGCCGAGAGAGCTTGAATGCGGAAGCACGGTACTTAACGATGCGATAACTACGGCGGTGCTGATAAAGCCTGCGGGAGCTGAGCACGGCGAGCTCCTCAAGGACAGGGAAACGCCGCTTTCACTTGCGAATTTTCCTGCAAGTATTCTGGAATATGCCGGAGTTGACCATTCATCATGGGGCTTGTCCTTCGGCGATATCATCAGAGGTGCAGACGCCGGAGAGCGATGGCTGCGGGGCTATGCCTTTGCGGGCTATGGAAGAATGGTCTACAAGGATTCATACACGATAAACGGCGATGCAAGGAACTATGATAACTGGACAGTTATCAATGAATAGCAGGGGGCGGACAGCATCCGCCCTCTTTTTTCTGAAAGAATGAAATAATGGTGTATTTACGCGCTTGAGGCTATTTTTCGGCGAGATTTTTGTTATAATTGCTTAAATGTTTGTCGTTTCCTTGACAATGTAATTGCACTGTGATACAATAATATAGGCAAAATGGAGCAGTGTTACTGCACCGTTGCCACGAGGCGCAATATGTGCGCCCGAGCGCCTTGTCAGGAGGAATAGGATGGAAATAATGACCCTTGATAACGCGGCAGAAATCGTTGCAGAAAATACTGAAAATAAGAAGAAAAAGGTCTCCGCAAAGCCCGCAAGGGCGAGAACTCCCATGACCATTAAGGACGCGGCAGCAGCCTTGCTGCTGAGCATGGCTGTGAGCTTTGCGGTATTCATACTCGCGCCGCTTTACATCATAGCGGACAACCGGATAGACTTTCCGGTGAAATTCAGCGACATGATGATACCGATGCTTAAAGCCGGAGCGGCGGACTTTATGGCTCTTGGAGGAGTGCTGCTGCTAATGAGGCGTTTCCTGCCGAGAGTATACTCTGTATTTTCACGGATAATAGCGGGATTCCTGCTTGCATTCTTCGTGCAGGCGGTTTTCCTTAACAGCAGAGAGACCGTGATGAGCGGAGCAAAGGCAAGGTATACAGACCTGTCATTCTCCGTGATATCGAACTTCATAATTTATCTGCTGATAGTATTTCTCCCGCTGATATTCCACATTATTGCAAAGAAGCGCCCTGTGAACAAGGGACTTGCCGCTGCGGACAGAAACACAGTATTCTGTATAGCTGCCGCGGCTCTTGCAGTACAGCTCGGCTGGGCAGGAATAAAGGCAGCAAAGACAGATTTCAGCAAGGACAACGAGCGCTACTACGGATATCTTTCCTATGAGCAGGCAATGTCGCTGTCTGAGGACGAGAATATAGTAGTGTTCCTGACCGACCGTCTTGACAGTCTGTGGATGGACGGGATGCTGGAGAGGTATCCTGATATTGCAGATAAGTTCAGCGGCTTCACCTTCTACCAGAACAATGTCGCACACAACACGAACACGTTCCCCTCAGTGCCGCAGATGCTCACAGGTAAGCTTTACGACGGCTGTGAATGGCCTGAGTATATGAGGAAGGCGTGGGATGATGATTCGCTTCCTGCGATCCTGAAGCAGAATGGCTATGATATAAACATTATCCCGGACGGAAGAACATCCGTGGGACCTCTGAGGATGTACGACGGAGTTTTCGACAATGTGAACTACTTCGACGAGGACAATATTAAGATAAACTATACCGGCGAATACGGCGTTATCCATTCACTCACGAAGCTTTCACTGGCGAAGATGCTGCCGTATTTCTGTAAGGGAAGTATTGCCGGAGGGCTTGGCGCATACGTCGGCTGGCAGTTCTACAAGATAGACGAGGAGCCTGACGATTTCGTAAGACTTGCGATGAAGCCGGAGACCGATCTGAGATTCTATGATTATATGAAGTCAAACGGTCTGAGGGCGGATCATGAGAACAAGACCTTCTCGTTTATCCACCTGAGCGCCTCGCACGACCTGTCACCGGGAGTTGCGTCGCTTTATGAGCCTGTTGGGGAAAAGCCGGACGTTTACCAGACGACCCGCGGGGATTTCGAGGTACTCTTTGAATACTTCGATGAGCTGAAAAAGCTCGGCATTTACGACAAGACGACGATAGTCATCCTCGGCGACCACGGAAGAGCTCCCGACGAGACCGACGGAGTCTTCCACACAAAGCTTGACAGCGCTATAACTACAGCGCTGCTGATAAAGCCTGCGGGAGCGGAGGAGGCACCTATCGCCCTTGACCGCTGGTCGGAGCTCTCCAATGACTATTTCAAGGCAAGTATACTGGAAATGGCTGGCATAGACCATTCGGCTTACGGTTATTCCTATAACGACATCATCGAGAACGATATCCACATTGACAGATATCTCCAGTCGGTGAAGTTCATGAACTACGGCTCGCTGAAATACACGGCAAATTACCGTATCACCGGCGATGCCCGCGATTTTGACAACTGGGAGATACTCCCTGAGCATGAGAATGAGTAGTATCAGCTTATCACTGATAGAATACAAACAAGGAAAAAGGAGAATATGAATATGATAACTTCAAATGCGGCAATGTACATCGACCCTGCTACGACCAGTTATATAATCCAGATCGGTGCAGGTATACTTATCGCAGCCGGTACCTTCTTCGGTATTTTCTGGAGCAAGATCAGACGTGCCTTCAAGAAGAAGGATGAAGATGTCGAGGAGCTCGACGCATCTGAGATCAATGCATTCCACGACGGCGAGAAGGACGTTATCACAGCCGATGACCTTCTTGACGACGACAAAGACTGATCGGCGGGAGTGATGTTTATGGCTTTCAGAAACATAAGGAGCGCTGTGATAGCTGCCAGCATTATAGCGCTTTCAGTTTTGCTGACCGGATGCGGCAGCAGTGAGGGCGGCACCGGAAGTTCCTCCGCGAAGATAAATTCCAACGGAGCTGCTGCCTACGAAGAACCGGCGTTCCAGACTCCGGACAGCAGCAGTGAGTATTCGATGATCGGCAAATGGTATTGTGAAAAGGAAGATCTTCTGTTCGATATGCAGTCCGGCGGCAAGCTTGCCGTAACAGAGCACGGTGAATCCTTTGAACAGACCTGGGAGACAGTGACCAGCGCGGTCATTGAAGGCCTTTCGACCGGAGTACCCTCCGGCTATGACGGGATATTCGTCCACTATTTTGCGACAGGAGAGCCTGATTGCTTTGCATATCGCTTTGAAGGTGCAGATACTCTTATCATGGCACACATGAGGGCAGTGCCCTCCGAGGATCTTCCGGATGCTCCCAACGATCATGTCAAGGTCGGAAGTGACAGGACATTCAAACGTCAATAATATATCAACAGGAGAGCAGATATGTCAGTTTTAGGTACAGCTCTTGGCTGGGTAATGAGTATCATATACGATGTGATACACAACTACGGCCTGAGCATAATAGTATTCACGCTTTTCACGAAGTTCCTGCTTTTCCCTCTGAGCCTTCTCACACAGAAGAACTCTATCAATATGGTGAAGATGATGCCGGAGGAAAACGCGCTCAAGATCAAGTACATAGACGATAAGGACAAGCTTGCGGATGAGCGCTTAAAGCTCTACAAAAAGTACAAGTATCACCCGATACTCGGCACAGTACCGCTGCTTATACAGATACCGCTCGTACTCGGTCTGGTATACGTTATCTACCGTCCTCTGTCATATGTATTGCAGCTGGATCCCGACATTGTCGACGGTCTGAAGGACTGGCTGGTGAACGTTGTCCAGAGCGATAAGACAGAGGGCAATGTCTACCAGGTGGAGATAATCCGCAAGATAAAGGAGGGACTCATCCCTGCCGGCAGTCAGTACACCACCGCCATTTCCGACATAAAGGGTCTTGATATGCACTTTATGGGCATCGACCTGAGCGCAACGCCTTCAATCAAGCACTTTGACAGGCTTCTTCTTATACCGCTGTTTTCCGGTATAAGCGCATGGCTGCTCTGCTGGGTGCAGAACAAGATAAACATACTCCAGATGGCTCAGGGCAGCGTCAACAAGGTGCTGACGACCATATTCATGGTAGCGTTCTCGACCTATTTTGCAGTGCTCGTACCCTGCGGCGTAGGACTGTACTGGATATTCGGAAACCTCTTTGCGATACCTATGATGTTCCTCACAAACCTCTGTATGCCGCCTAAGAAGTACATCGACTATGAGTACCTCGATAAGATGAACAAACAGCGTATAGAGAAGGAAAAGATCTACAAGGCTAACAGCGCCCGCGAGAAGGAGGACTACAAGAAGTTCTTCTCCGTACCGAAGATGAAGCTTATGTTCTATTCAGAGCAGAATGGCTTCTACAAGTATTACGCCGGAATGATCGACTACATCTGCGAGCACTCCGACCTCGATATACACTATGTGACGAGTGATCCGGACGACAATATCTTCAAGGATACACGTCCGCAGATAAAGCCGTATTACATAGCCTCGAACAAGAGACTTATCCCGCTGTTCATGAAGCTTGACTGTGATATGTGCGTAATGACTATGCCTGACCTTGAAAAGTATCACATCAAGCGCTCGCGTGTAAGGAAGGACGTCCAGTACGTCTATACCTTCCACGGAATGGGCAGCACTGCGCTTACGCTGAGAAAGGGCGCCCTTGACTGGTACGATACGGTATTTGCCGTAGGACCGGACTGTGTGAGCGAGCTGCGTGACGCAGAGGAGCTCTACAAGACCCCGAAGAAGCGCATTGTCGAGACCGGATACCCGATAATCGACGAGATGATAGAGAAGTACGAAGCCTCCGACCATAAGGAGAATACCGTGCCGAAGATACTCATTGCACCGTCGTGGCAGCCCGACAATATCATAGACTCCTGTATAGACGATATCCTCACGGAGCTTGCAAAGACGGATTACCAGATAATCGTCCGTCCTCACCCGCAGCAGGTTCGTCATGAGCCTGAGAAGTTCGAGGTAATGGCAGAGAAGTTCAAGGACAATAAGAACATCGAGATACAGACGGACTTCTCCTCGAACAATCCGGTAATGGAGTCAGATATCCTGATAACGGACTGGTCAGATATCTCCTGGGAGTTTGCCTTTGTAACGAAGCGGCCTGTGCTGTTTATCAATACCCCCATGAAGGTAATGAACAACGAGTGGGAGAAGATAAAGACAAAGCCTATCAACATCACCCTCAGAAATGTCATTGGCGTTTCACTTGAAACTGACCAGATAAGCGGTATCAACGATGCGGTCGCTGACCTCCTCGCAAATAAGGAGCAGTACCGCGAAACTATCGATAAAACTCTCCACGAGCACGTTTACAACGTCGGAAAGAGCCGTCAGCTCTGCGGAAAGTATATCGTAAAGTCGCTCGGAAAATAAAGAAAGGCTCCCGGCAACGGGAGCTTTCAGTTAAGTTAATATAAGGAGGAAAATATGAAGAATAATGATACTTCAAAGAAAATGGGTTTTTTTGGTGTTTTGGAATGGATTCTGATACTTGCCCTGGTCATTTGTATAATCGTATTCGTGTTTACTCCCTCCTCAAAGAGTGCGCCCGTTGCCAATACAGCCATAGGTTTATTTGCTGTGCTGTGGATATGGTCAACTGCCAGTGAGCTAAAGGCGGGAAAGACAAACTGGTTCCTCATAATAGGAGGTATAATAAGTGTTGCTTTCGGTTTTTTAACGTTCAAAAGCTACAATAAGCTGGAAGACATGAGAAATGACAGGGCATCAAGGATCGAGGATGCTGCCGTTGAAATGGTCAATGACAAAATATCTCTCGGGCTTGAAAGTGATATTGACAAGCAGGAGAAGAAGTTCAAGAATAACCTTTACATTGCCATTGCAGGACTGGCTCTTTACTGCGTCGGACATATTGTCAAATCTAATAAGGAAAAGAACACAGTTATTGTGGAAAGAACTGTCCAGGTACAGCCGCCGGTTCAGAGTAATCCAGCTCCCGCAGCGCGTAACACGGGAAAAGATCACAAGTTTTGCCAGAACTGCGGTGCGAAGCTAACTATGACCGCAAAATTCTGTAATTATTGTGGCGCTAAGAGTATAATATGAAATAAAAAAGCCGCACTATTGTGCGGCTTTTTAATTAATGTCTGCTCAACAACTAAAAATTGGCTTTATACAGCTTTTAAAAGCCAATTTTTAGTTGTCAAAGTGCAAGAAAAAATAAACTTTCCGATATTTTTTCTTGCACTTTG
>CAMOXW010000105.1 GCA_946629405.1 uncultured Ruminococcus sp. | reverse complement strand
TTATTTTGGGAATAAACTCGGCAAAGACCTCACTGGGGCGATTCTGGACTGACCTGAAACGCTCGTACTTCGCAAAAAGCTCATCGCCGTATTCGCGCCTGAGGATAGCAGAATATTCACGGCGGTAGACCGCTCTCATCTCATTCTCGCTCTTGACCGCCGAATCGGAGGGGATACCGCCCTCAACAGGGTGCTCGTGAAGTATCAGGTGCGAGAAGGAATCTATCGTACCCATAAAGCATAGGTCGATGTCACGGAGCGCCTCAGCGCATCTCACTCTTTCTGTAAGTTCAATTTCTTCATCGGTTGAAAGGTGTATCAGATCCTTCTGGAAGCGCTGGTAAAACTCCCTTGCAGCAGCTTTTGTGAAGGTGATAGCGGATATTTTTCCAACAGGGATACCGGCTCTGACCATAGCAGTCATGCGCTGAACGAGCTGAGTGGTCTTGCCGGAGCCTGCACCTGCTTCAACGAAGAAATTGGTGTCTATCTCGGTCGAAATGCGCTCTCTTGCGAGCTTGTCCATATCAGTCATCGTTCTTCACCTCCTTGCAGATCCCTGCGAATCCGCAGTATCGGCAATTATCCTTCACTTCAGTCCTTCTGAAATCGGCGCTGCTCACTCCGAATGCAAATTCTTCTATCATCTGTTCCAGTTCGTTTCTGACCTGTTCGTTATATTCGCATTTAACTGACCTTTTGTCACGCAGATAGCGGTATTCGCCGCCGCTTACCGTAATACCTTTTGACTTTTCGAGCATGGCCGCATAGAGAAGCACCTGCATACACGAAGCAGTATCATTCTCAACATGGGTGATCTTGCGGCTCGTTTTGAAGTCGACAATAACGTGTTGACCGTCAGGTGTTTTCTCCAGCCTGTCGAGCCTGCCATGGAGTTTTATGCCTCCGAACTCAACGGACTCAATATCGCACTCAGACTCCTCCACAGTATTCTCTTTTCTGCTGTCGAAGCCGTTTTCGACCATTTGCATTATTTCTTCACGTTCGCGGACAACATCAGGTGCGTTCACAGGAGGACGCGACGTCAGAAAAGCATCAAACCGCCGCTTGGCCTCGGAAAGCAGTTCTTCCCTCGACCATTTCTGCTCAGCCGAATCCTTCATCAGGTCATGGATGAGGATACCGCGGTCAAGCGCACCTATAACAGTGAAAACGTCGTCCTCCTCGGGCTCCTCGAGCCTAAGGATCTTCGAGAAATAGTATTTTCTCGGGCAGGAGAAATAAGCCTCGACAGAGCTCGGCGAGAATGTTCTGTCAAGGCTGACAGAAGCCGTTGTTTCCGTTGTTCCTTCCGCCACTGTTCCGATGATCCTTTCGCCGCTGTTATATGCTCGTCCTATCAGCCTTTGAGCCGAAAAGCTGTCATCGAAGAAGCCGACACGACTTACGCTGTTCCTGAGATCATCGAGAGTTGAAGCGTCGCCGTTTTTCGCCCTGAATATCTCGAAGAGCTGAGAAGATGCGTTCGACTCCTTTAGCTCTGCCGTATCATAACCGGAATAGGAAAGATGAACAGTATTTCCAAGTGCGGAGGCTATCGCCATAAGGTCATTAAGCGATTTTTTTCTGTTGTTTATGATGGTCTCAGACGTCGGCGCAGCACTGTCATACAGCAGAAAGTCGCCATCGGGTACGAGGTAATTCTCAGCCGGTGAGCCGGGGAAAATGTCGGCAGACAGCCCCGCAATGAAAAGCTTGCTCCTGAGACTGCACACCGCCTGCCTGATACCGGTCACATGAAGCGCTCCTTCATGGCTGTTCTCGTTGCACACGCTCTTACGAAGGAGCTGAGGTATTATATCGACCGCATTTCCGCCTGAGAGCGTGGTATATGCATCGATCTCATCGCAGACTGCCTTGATCGCAGAACGATCGATACGTCCGCTCACTCCGTCTCGTATAACTGCGTAATTCTTGATGAGGCAGGATATACCGCGCTCGAACTGTGCTGCAAGCAACCTTGCTCCCTCCACGAACTCGCTGTTCTGTGGGAAGCTGTTCAGATAAGCCGAAAGACTGCTGTCGTTCTTGGCCTTGCTGCCGGAAAGGCGCATAGTGCCCACAAAATCAACGAGCGTTCGGAGCTGTCTTTCATCGTTTATGGCGAGATCCTCAACAAGCCTCTTGCGGTCAAAACATTCGCTGAAAATGACGTCATACAGAGCGTCACGGCCGTATGCTCCGCTTGTTTCCCATTTCATAAGGTCTCTCAGTAGACCGGCAGCCGTCGTATTAGTCAGCGGTATCCCGCAGCCAAATGTCACCGGCAGGCCGTATCTACCGGCTAAATCGTAGAAAAGCTGGGCATACTGCGCTGTATCTGTAACAGCAACAACACATTCGTCGAAGGGAGTACCGTTTCTGAGTATCATATCTATTATGTGCTCGACCTCGTTCGCAGCACCGTATGCCTCTGTTATATCGCAATAATCCACGATACCTGTCTCGACATTGAACAACTCACGGAGACTGACCTGCCTGTATCTGCCGTCAGAGACTATGCCTGTGAGAACAGCTTCAAGCGGCGTTATCGGGTACTCGCTGAGTGTTATGAAGTCAGCATTGATGGGCTCGGCATTTTCAACTGCACGCCTAATGAGCTGTATCCCGTCGATCAGTCCGTGCGCCTTCAACTCGGCTATGTACCTGTCGTAGACTTCACCAAGCGCCATGCTGTTCTCGCGGAACTCGCCCTGTGCGAGCTTGTCGTGCAGTGCCGTGCTCTCGTCAGAAATGATAAGCTTACGCAACGTATCGAGAGCCACAGCAATGTTCTGTGCATCTGCAAAGGAAGCTGACGAGAAATAGCTGATATCGTTAAGAAAGCTGAAGATAAGCGCTGGCTCATCTGCTGACCTGATGAATGTCTCTGCGGTAGTCTTTCCGCTTCTCATCAAAGCTGTCTCGGCGAGCTCTGTGCTGCTCATAACGCGCATACACAGCGTATTCACGCCGTGACGCGCAAGGCTTCGCAGGAGCTCGGTCCCATTTGCTCCCGGAGCCAGTATAATAGTTTCTCTCATAATTTCGCCTCGTTTCGGAAATGTATAGTGTATAAACGACTGAAAATTATTATTTTATACTATTATACTATATGCTCATGGTATTGTCAATCCATGTTAAGAAAAGATCAAATCAGCCACTTTTCGCGCTGAAATTCAACTGTTTCAGCTATCCCGATATTTAATATTATATCTCGGGTATTGACAAATCCGTTGTTTCGTGATAGAATATAAATAAGGATTTATAATACCAAACAAAGGAGGCTTTCCTATGGATTCATATGATATGATTGTACTTAAAAAGAGAGGCACCTCAAAAGCTGCCGTTCTTCTGCAAAGGACATTCAAGGATAATACGCTGAGAGCGAATTACTCGGCGGCATACGTAATAGCTAAGACGCGAGGTAATATACCGAAGGATTTTGACGCTTTTCTTGAAGAGTACCCCGTCAGGCCCCAGGTATCCCCTGTGCTGTTGAACACTCTCGGGAATATGTGGGAGGTACTTCACTCACTTGTAAGCAACTGCAAATGTGAGGACTATGCGGCATATCTGCTGTTTGAATCGTTCTGTACTCACCCGAGAGAATACAGCGAAACGCCCGCAGGACTTTCAAGGCTGTCTGCACGGCTGCTGGAGATATCTCCCGACAACAGACTGGCTGACCTGTGTGCAGGTCAATCCTCATTTATCCGCGAATGTCGTGTTCTCGGCTATGAAAACGACTGCACTGAAAGCGAGATAAATGCCGAACATCGCGTGATAGCAATGATGAGAGCTGATATCCTCGGTGGGAAAATAACTGTTACTTCTGAGGATTCATTAAAGCTTGAGGGCGAATACGACAAAATATTCTGTCATAGCCCAATGGGAGTAAAATGGAAGTTTTTCGACCCTTATTGCAACCATTCCGCCTCTGCTGACTGGCTTTTTGCAGGTAAGTGCATTGAACTCATGGCTGATAACGGAAAAGCAGTATGCGTATTCATGAACAGCACTTTATGGAACCAGTCAGACAGCAAATGGCGGGAAAAGTTCGTATCCTTGGGATATATAGAGACTATAATCGCACTCCCGACCAATCTTTACAGCGAAACATCTGTATCATCATCATTGGTAGTGTTCAGCAAATCGAACAATTCAGTGAATATGATAGATGCAACAGAGATATTTACGCCTGTTCGCCGCAGAAACACACTTTCTGATGAAAATGTAGAGGAAATTCTCGGACTTCTCGGCAAAAACTGCGGAAACAGCCGCACAGTAGGCTATGACGAGATCGCCGGCAACAATTACGACCTCTATCCCAAAAGCTATACGGAGGAAGTCAAGGTCGAAAAGGATTCCGTTCCTTTCTCCGAGTTAATAACAAGAGTTACACGCGGTGCGCAGATAAAGGCAGGAGACCTCGATTCGCATTTCAGCGAAAGCGAGACAGATACACGCCTGCTGATGCTTTCCGATATGAACAAAGGCGTCATTTCAAATGATTTGACATATCTTAAAGGACTGGACAAGCGCTACGACAAATATTGTGCAACTGACGGCGCATTAGTTATGACAAAGAACGGATTCCCTGTCAAGACTGCGATAGTCGACCTTAAAGATAGTCAGCGATATCTTGTAAACGGCAATCTGTATATAGTCGAAATTGATAACACCAAGATAGAGCCGTTCTATCTCAAGGCTTATCTTGACAGCCAGCAGGGACAAGCACAGCTGCGCAGTATCCTTGTCGGCACTGCAATACTGAATCTGCCCGTTGAAGCGCTCAAAGGACTTATGATCCCGATGTGCTCAATGGCTGAACAGAAAAGGATCAGCGAAAAATATCTCAAGAAGCAGCAGGAGGTCATCAGACTGCAAGAGCAGCTCGAAAAGGCCGAAAAGGAGCTCACCGAATTCTTTCTTGTGAGCGAATAAGAAGGTGATTATTTGGATGAATGTATCTCCATATTCAAAGCGTGGCTTCTGTCGCGTGATGGGATAGCTATACCGGTTTATAAGCATCCGAATCCGGAATATCAATTTGATGAGATACTTCTTTTGGCAAAAGAATACGGAGACGAAGCGGTAAAAATACTCTGTAAAGAATACGAAAGTTCTCCTTCGGAATCATTGCATGATAAGATAGTCTCATATTATCGTCAAAACTGGTGTAAAGTACGTGCCTGGGGAATTTTCAACGAGGAACTTACTTTCAGGATATGTCCTGATCCTAATGACTGGTATCCGGTTATTGTTGGATTTCTGCTGGAAAATCCTATGTTTAAGAAATCTCTAATTACTGTTGAGACTGATACACAGTATACGGTTAAATATACATTCTGGGACA
>CAMOXW010000104.1 GCA_946629405.1 uncultured Ruminococcus sp. | reverse complement strand
GCTGATAAGACTCAGGAAATAGCGCTGCTCGGAGAGAAGCTTTTCGCGGCTGTAAGCGATAGCCTCAAGAGAGAAGACGTCGCTGAAGGAAATGCTGTAGAGCGGCTCGTGGGCGTCGTCCGGGAGCTTTCTGACAGAGGCGACTATCCAGCGCAGATAGCCGTTGAGCCCTTTCATCCTTATCACGGTTTTCTGCGGGATGGAGGAGTCGGCTGAGGCGATGCACTGAGCGAGGCGCGGGAAATCCTCATCGTCGATAGTACGTCTTATTGAGTAGATGACGTCGTTGCCGAAGTATGAGAAGAAGCGCTCGTCTGCGCTCTGGGTATGCAGGCTGGCATCGACGTTCACTCTGCCGATGCTGTAAATTTTTTCGTTAAGGAATTCTTCCATGAGTTCGCCTCCGCTGTGTTTATTTAACTGGTGTGATTATTATATCACTTTTTTCACTCGGGCGCAAGGCTTTCCGGCACAGAACGGCGGAATTTATCCCGGAATATTTCATGGAGCGTCAGAACTGTATCCTGTGAAGTCTTCCGGGAGTACGCTGAAATGAGCGATAAGAAGAAATACTTAGTTCCGGAGACGGATCAGATAAACTGTCAGGGAAAAATGACCGCCGCCGGGAGCTTACGGCGGACGGGCGGTAAAAGCTTGACCAGGCGGCACGGATGTGCTGCTTATTTTTGTGTTTATCGGGTGCTCTTTCGGTATGCCGCTTCAGTTGTTTCCGTCCGTATTGGTTTGGCTGTTATTACGGATATTTGTTTCCCGAACAATTATAAGCATCCCCGGTGCATATAATAGTTCCGGAGGTGTGAAAATGAAAAGAATATCATTTATAGCTCTCACGGTGCTGATGCTGACAGGATGCAACACACATGAGAGCGGGTGGTATCCGGAAGTTCCGGAGGAGGGCTATCTTGAACAGAGTGCGGAGCAATTCGGACTTGCGCCGGAAAAAGGCTATACTCCGCTGAATTATGATTATGTTGTTGCTGAATGGCTGCCGTATATGCGATATGATGAGCTTATGACCGGACGGAGCGCTGAGGACTTCCGGAGCGCAGTCCGCGGGAGTTTCTCCGACATGAAGGCAGAGGGCGTGAACACGGTCTATCTGCACGTTCATCCGTGCGGAGATGCCTACTACCGCTCGGAAATCTTTCCTGAGGGGGTATGCCTTGACGGGGGATACGACCCGCTGGAAATCATGCTGGAGGAGGCTCACACGCTCAGTATTTCAGCTCATGCGTGGATAAACCCTCTGCGCTGCCAGACTGTGGAGCAGATGAAGGGACTTCCGGGGGAGTTCATCGTGAAAAAATGGGCGGACGACCCTGACTGCGGCATTGTGAAGGAAGTCGGCGGGCGGTGGTATCTTGACCCGGCGTATGAGGAAACGGACAGGCTGCTGAGTGAGTGCATAGCGGAGATAGCTGATAATTATGATGTTGACGGCTTCCACATTGATGATTACTTCTATCCGACAACTGCTCCGGAGTTTGACGCCCGGGAGTTTGCTGAGAGCGGCGCGGCTGACCTTGCACAGTGGAGAATCTCCAACTGCACCCGCATGGTAAAGGCGCTATACAGCGCGGTAAAGGCTGAGGACAGCCGTTTGGAGTTCGGGATAAGTCCTCAGGGCAGCCTGCGGGGGAATTATGACACGCAGTATGCGGATGTAAGGCTGTGGTGCAGCGGGGAGGGCTATTGTGACTACATTGTTCCGCAGATATACTTCGGATTTAATAACGAGAGCTGTCCGTTTGCAGAAACGCTTGCGCTTTGGGAGGAAATGGCAGGGGAGAACGTGCGGCTGCTGATAGGACTTGCGGCTTACAAGCAGGGAACGGAGGACAAATGGGCAGGTGCAGCCGGAGAACGTGAGTGGATAGACTATCCCGATGTGATAGAGCGGCAGATCGCTCTCGTTAAAGCCTCCGGCGCGGACGGATATGCACTTTACAATTGATGTTTCAGTGAGCAGCAAGTTGACATGAAGCGTGAAAAAATGCTATACTTTATTCAAGGTTAATTTAAGCTTTGTGTGATATAATGCCGGTGAAAGGAGGCGTTTACGGTGAACAAACTGAAATTGACCGCAGCAGTGCTTGCAGCGGTGACAGCGCTGTTTTCTTGCAGAGGAAAGAGCGGGGGGGACTCCGTGAGCACCTCGCCTTCTGACGGCGGAACGGCTGAAGACGGAAATTACCCTGACCTTACAGTGACATTCCTCGATGTCGGGAAGGCTGACAGCATGATAATACGCACGGAAAACTCAACTGTGGTGATAGACTGCGGCGAGAAGGGCGACGGAAAGGATATCGTGAAATTTCTCGAAAATCACGACGTCACGACGATAGACTACCTTATAATCACGCACTATGACAAGGACCATGTCGGCGGTGCGGCGAAGGTCATAAACAGCTTCGAGGTGTTGAACGTCCTCGGACCGGACTACCAGGAATTAAGCCAGGAGACCGACAAATTCCGCAGTGCGATGAAGGAAAAGCTCATCGTGCCCAAAATGATGACGGAGGAGCTGAGCTTCGAGCTCGACGGTGCGGAATACACGGTATATGCACCGGAGAAGGACTTTTACGGTCTGGATGATGACAATGATTTCTCGCTTGTGACGAAGCTGCGCTACCACGGGACAACGTTCATCTTTACAGGTGACGCGATGCAGCAGAGGCTTGATGAGGTCATGGACATAGGCGGCTGCGACCTGCTGAAGATACCCTATCACGGGCGGAAAATATCCAATCTTGAGCAGTTTATCGAGGAGACCTCGCCTGAATACGCAGTGATCTGCACCTCGAAGGAGGAATTTGCGCCGGCGACCCGTGAAATACTTGACAGCAACGGCGTGAAATACTGGTCGACCTGTTACAATGGCAGTATAACGGCTGTCAGTGACGGAAACAGCATCACGGTCACTGCTGAGAGTGACAGCTTAAATTAAAACGAGTACAGCGATAATTTAATTAAATGTGAACTGGATTTGTGCTATACGCTGAATCGCGGGAGAAGGATTTGTCTATTTGACCAAAGTTTTCTTAGCATATTAACTTTTTTTGGAAAGTTATTGATTTTTTAATGACTTCGGTTTATAATTAAAGTAAAGTGCGGGGAAGTCAACGAGCTCCGTACATTAAATTATATTTCTGGAGGGGTATTAAATGTTTTCAAAGGTCACAAAAAGAGCCGGAGCTGCGGTAATGTCGGCTGCACTCGCTCTCAACGGCACTGTGGCTGCGGGTGCTAATCTTATGAGCACCGCTGCGGCAGACGCTCTTACATTTGAATTTGAGGATGCTGTTGTTACAGGCGATGTTACGGTGGAGTCCGATTCGGCAGCAAGCGGCGGCTCTTACCTCAAAATGACTGAAAGCGGCACTATCGAGCTCACTTTCACTGTTGCCGAGGCAGGCAGCTATAATCTCATTTTCTACGTCGGCGGAATCGGCGGCGCAAAGCAGCAGAGCCTTGCTCTCAACGGAGCTGCTCTGGACACTCTCGCTATCCCGGAGTCCGATGGCTTCGAGGCTGTAACGCTCCCGAGCGTGAACCTCAAGGCTGGCGAGAACGTTCTTACTATCACTAAATCATGGGGCTGGAGCAACTTCGACAAACTTGAAGTCCTTCCCTTTGAATATCCCGAAATAAAGGCAACTCAGCCCATTCCCTGCGACCCGGATGCTATCGCCGAGGCAAAGAGCCTCATGGCTTACCTCAACAGCGTTTACGGCAATAATATCCTCTCCGGTCAGCAGGAGATATACAACTACGGACCTCACGGCTTTGAATATGAGTTCGAGTACCTTAATGATACAACAGGCCACTACCCGGCTATCCGCGGCTTCGACTACGGCAACCGCTGCTGTGAGCTTTTCGGCGCTGCTGACGACGGCTCAAACGACCGTGTTATCGATTGGGTAAAGAACAGGGGCGGTATCGCAACAGCTTCCTTCCACCTCAATGTTCCCAAGGATTTCGCAAGCTACAAAGGCGGAACCCTCGACTTCAACGCTACGACCTATTCCGCAAAGATAGACGGTCAGCCTGCTACGGATTTCGTTACCGCAAATGCCTATACTGAGGGTACTAAGGAGTATGACTACTACCGTGCAGCTCTTGAGAGACTGGCAAAGGATTTCAATGCTCTTGAGGCTGAGGGCATCCCGATAATCTGGCGTCCTCTCCATGAGGCGGAAGGCGGCGGCGGTGAGACAGGCTCATGGTTCTGGTGGGGCAAGGAAGGCTCGGCCGTTTACAAGAACCTCTGGGTCTACACCTACAAGACACTGACCGAGGACTTCGACTGCCACAACCTC
>CAMOXW010000103.1 GCA_946629405.1 uncultured Ruminococcus sp. | reverse complement strand
AGTCCTGAGTAATGGCAATATCTCCGGCACTTATAAGGTTGACGAGCCGGAAGTCAGCGCTGTCTGAGCCTTTGTCAACGATTATCGTTTCAGCACCGTCACGCCGGATCGAGTGCGCTGTATCGCATATTATCGTACATTCAAGTCCGTAACGCTTTGCCGTTCTGACGGCGATATCAACTACGGGACAGCCGTCTGCATCTATAAAAATCTTCATGCTTTTCACCTGTGGTCAGAATGCTTTTTCAACGAGATACTGCGCTGCGAACAGGGCTGCTATACCGACAAAAACACTCAATACTATATATGAGGCAGCTGTGAGATATGAGCCTTTTTCTATCAGTCCGCCTGTTTCAAGAGCAAAGGATGAGAATGTTGTAAAGCCGCCACAAATTCCGACTTTTAGAAAAAGAACAAGCCTCGGGGATTCCGAGAACAGCTTAAATGCGAGCGCAGCCACAAGACCGATCAGGAAGCAGCCGAGTATATTCACTATAAACGTTTTTATCGGGAATCCGTCGCTGCTGCCTATCGGGAGCTTTCCAATCAGAAATCTGCAAACAGCGCCTATAGCTCCACCAGCAGCAACTATCAGACAATCTGTCATATCTTCACCTCATCAGATCTGTTATTATCATTATAACACATCATAAAGGCATTTACAACACCTCTGAAAAATGATATAATATAGCTAACAAATCTTCGGAGGAGCAAAATGAGAGTTGTTATCGCAATAGATTCATTCAAAGGCAGCCTTTCATCGTTAGAGGCAGGAAGAGCTGCTGCTGAAGGCATACTTCGTGTATCCCCTGACGCTGAAACTGTAATAAGACCTGTTGCCGACGGAGGTGAGGGAACGGTCGAAGCTCTTGTCAGAGGGCTGAAGGGACAGTTCCGTGAAGCGGAAGTTACTGACCCTCTCGGCAGAAGAATAGTTGCAAAATATGGTATTCTTCCCGATAACACAGCAGTCATAGAAATGGCTGCGGCTTCGGGACTTACATTGCTTTCCGAGAGTGAACATGATCCGATGCACACAACGACATACGGCACTGGCGAACTTATACTCGACGCGCTTCATCACGGATGCCGGAACTTCATAATCGGCATTGGCGGAAGCGCTACAAATGACGGCGGTATCGGCTGTTTGCAGGCTTTGGGTTTCGGTATGCTCGACGAAAACCGTCAGCAGATAGGATACGGTGCAAAGGGACTTTCACAGCTTTCAGTTATTACCGATAATGAAGTTATCCCCGAGCTGAAAGAATCCCGTTTTCATGTGGCATGCGACGTAACTAATCCTCTATGCGGTGTAAACGGATGCAGTGCTGTTTTCGCTCCCCAGAAGGGCGCCGACACTGAAACGATACACCTTATGGACGCTTATCTTCGCAGTTACGCTGAGCTTACAAAAATCTACTCCCCAGCCGCTTCTGCCGATACGGTTGGTGCAGGTGCGGCTGGCGGAATGGGATTCGCACTGATGTATTACCTTAATGCACACCTTGAATCGGGAGTTCAGCTCATCATGCGTGAAACTAAACTCGAAGATGCGATTGCAAATGCGGATATTGTCATCACAGGCGAAGGTTGTCTCGATAGACAGACAGCTATGGGAAAAGCTCCCGTCGGTATCGCTGAAATTGCTAAGAAATACGACAAACCGGTTATTGCATTCAGCGGAGCAGTCAAAGAAGGGGCGGAGTTTTGCAATCAGCACGGTATAGATGCATTCTTCCCGATACTAAGAAAAGTATCCACCCTTGAACAAGCAATGGACAATAATAACGCCTACCAAAACCTTGCTGATACGACAGAGCAGGTTTTCAGAACAATAAAGCTTTTTTCAAAGTGAGGTAACAGTTATGCAGTCATACAGAATAACAGCTGACGAAGCGAAAGAACGGCTTAAAAACGGCAATCTTGAATACGTTTATACCAACAGGTTCGTCTGCGATACATCTATCGAACATCTAAAAAAGTTCAGCGAAAATGGTCAGCAACCCTATGCGATAATCATTACCTGCTCAGATTCGAGAGTTGTTCCGGAACTGATATTTTCGGCTGGAATCGGAGACCTATTCGTCATAAGAGTTGCAGGCAATGTTATAGATTCACACCAGCTCGGCAGTATTGAGTACGCAGCTGAACACCTCGGCACGGGACTTATCGTAGTCCTCGGTCACGACCACTGCGGAGCGGTTGACGCTGCCATGAATCACGAACCCGACGGCTATATCAAGTACATCACCGACGAAATTGTGAAGGCTATCGGCAGCGAAAAGGACGAAGTAAAGGCTTGCTGTCTAAATGTCAAGCATAGCTGTGAGCTCATAGAACACAGCTTGCAGATACAAAAGGACGAGCGTGAATACGGTCTGAAAGTTCTCGGTGCTATCTATCATCTTGAGAGCGGTGAGGTCGAGTTTTTATGAAAACAGCGTGGAATTTGTACCGAAATAAATATCATATAATCAGGAGGAAAAAACATGGACGCTATCACAAATATGCTCACAAGAAGAAGTATCAGGAAGTACAAATCTGATATGATACCAAAGGATATTATCGGGAAGATAATCGAAGCCGGAACCTATGCTCCTACAGGAATGAACAGGCAGTCCCCTGTCATTATT
>CAMOXW010000102.1 GCA_946629405.1 uncultured Ruminococcus sp. | reverse complement strand
TCCATAGCCAACGGGGTATGTTAATTCATAATTCATAATTCTTAATTCATAATTATTTTGAATGCGGACTTCGGATATCGGAATTCGGAATTAATTGTATCGCCTGACGGCGATGATATTTGAATAATCATGTCAAACAGCGGATAGAAGGTAAGAATATGGAATTTAACATTGCTTTGCTCAGAGGCGACGGCATCGGTCCCGAGATCGTGGACAGCGCCGTGACCGTCCTCGAAAAGATCGCATCAAGGTTCGGACATAAGTTCAGCTTCACACCCTATCTCATCGGCGGAAGCGCTATCGACGCAGCCGGCCTGCCGCTCCCGGAGAAAACTGTGAACGGCTGTCTCGCAAGCGACAGCGTGCTCCTCGGTGCGGTCGGAGGGCCTAAGTGGGACGACCTCCCCGGTGACAGGCGTCCGGAAAAGGCGCTGCTCGGTATAAGAGCAGCGCTCGGACTATACACGAACCTCCGTCCTGCAAAGCTCTATCCGGCGCTCAGAGCAGCTTCTCCCCTGAAGGACAACATAGTCGGCAGCGGCTTCGACCTGCTGATCGTCCGCGAGCTTACCGGCGGCATCTACTTCGGTGAGCGCGGCTTCCGCGAGGGAAAATACGGTCAGGAGGCCTTCGACACCGAGGCTTACAGCGTCACCGAGGCCGAGCGCATCGGCAGAGTTGCCTTCGAGACCGCTATGAAGCGCAGCAGGCGCGTTTGCAGCGTGGACAAGGCCAATGTCCTTGAGTCCTCGCGCCTGTGGAGAAAGACTATGCACGCGCTCGCGGAGGAATACCCCGAGGTGCAGTACACTGATATGTTCGTGGATAACGCCGCTATGCAGCTCGTCCGCGACCCTAAGCAGTTCGACGTGATCGTGACTACAAATATGTTCGGGGATATCCTCTCAGATGAGGCTTCACAGATAACCGGCTCGATTGGTATGCTCGCAAGCGCATCGCTCGGCGCTTCAAAGCGCGGTATGTACGAGCCGATACACGGCAGCGCTCCGGATATCGCCGGTCAGGACAAGGCTAACCCGATAGCTACCATTCTTTCCGCAGCAATGATGCTGCGCTGGTCATTCGGGCTTTCCGCCGAGGCTGACTGCATTGAGGCAGCCGTTGACAGAGTGCTGGAGGCGGGCTTCCGCACGGCAGATATCATGGGTACTCAGGAGGGTACACCGCTTACCTGTTCCCGGATGACAGAAAAAATAACAGAGGTTTTGTAAATGAACAATAAACTTATCAGACTTTGCCGCAGCCGTGATCTTGTTGCGATATTCCGCGGTCTTGCCCAGGATGAGGTTTTCCACAGGCTAATGATACTTCTCGGCTCAGACACCAGAAAGCTTTCCGGATTTCTCGGGGATTACTCCGACTTCGTGACGGAGCTCTACAATAAAAATACGGTCGATCTGACCGAATATCTGCTTAAAATAACTCTCGAGGACGAGAATATCTATATAAGGGAGACCGCTGCCGGCAATAAGCCTCCGCGCGAGATGCAGGAGTGCCTTGTCAACGAGCTCAAATTCCTGCAGGAGGTCTCACAGCTTACCCCGGAGGACTTCTACGGCGATTCGGACTACAGCGGATATCTCCCGCGCTGGACGAACTCTCCCGCAGACTTTATCGAGGCTTATCAGAAAAGGCTGGATGAGGTAGGTAAATTCGGCTACGGAAAATGGTCAAAGTCAGCTATGTTTATCTACCGCAATAACGAGATAGTCCCCGTAGCTCATCCCGATCCGCAGCGTCTTTCTGAGCTTTTCGGCTACGAAAGGCAGCGCAGGGAGATCATAGACAATACCCGCGCTCTCCTTGCGGGAAAGCCTGCTCTTAATGCCCTTCTCTACGGCGACGCAGGCACTGGAAAGTCCTCGACAGTCAAGGCAGTTGTAAATGAATTCGCGCCGCTCGGTCTGCGCCTCATCGAGATAACTAAGGAGCAGCTCCGCGATATCCCGGCGATAATCGGCGAGATAAGCCGGAATCCGCTCAAGTTCATAATCTACATAGATGACCTTTCATTTACCGCCGGCGAGGACTGCTTCGGTGCGCTGAAGGCTACACTTGAAGGCTCAGCCGCCGCAAGGTCTGCCAATATGGTCATCTATGCCACAAGCAACCGCCGTCACCTTGTTAAGGAGAGCTTCTCCGACCGCGAGGGCGATGATGTACACCGCAATGACACTATGCAGGAAATGCTTTCGCTGTCAGCGAGGTTCGGTCTGAGGGTGAATTTCAGCCGTCCCGACAAGGACGAATATACAGCAATAGCGGTCGAGCTTGCACGTCTGAACGGAGTGAAGGATGACTCTAAGGATATAGAAATGAAGGCGGAGCAGTTCGCAATATCCTCAGGCAACGGACGTTCGCCGCGTACTGCAAAGCAGTTTGTTCACCAGCTTCTTGCTGGCATCTCATAAGGAGGAATAATCATGATTAAAATTTCAACTGAAAAAGCTCCCGCCGCAGTAGGTCCCTACTCGCAGGCAATAATTTCAAAGGGTATGGTCTATACAAGCGGTCAGATAGCTATCGACCCGCGCACGAATACTGTCACAGCACAGGATATCGCGGGCCAGACCGAGCAGGTGATGAGAAATCTCGGCGAGGTGCTCCGGACTGCCGGTTCATCATTCGGGAGAGCTGTCAAGACGACCTGTTTTCTTGCCGATATGAACGACTTTGCCGCATTCAATGAGGTATACGGGAAATATTTCACAGAACTTCCGGCAAGAAGCTGTGTTGCGGTGAAGTCGCTTCCCAAGGGAGTTCTTGTAGAGGTCGAGGTCATTGCAGAAACTGACCTTTAAGCAGAGCTGCGGAGTTGCCTTTGCACAGGAAAAATCACCTGACAGGTAAATGCCTTCCGCTATGCAATATCATTGACAAAAAAAGCTCTCTATGCTATAATATCAGCACAGAACGTCTGAAGAATGTCTGCCGGCATTCTGATAAAGCGTATAGTTTAAAGGAGGAAAATATGACAGTTCGTGAATTACAGGACATGATCCTCAGGCTTAAAAAAGAGACCGATACGGCTATCCTCGCACATTGCTATCAGGCAAGGGAGATAGTCGAGATAGCTGACTTCACCGGCGACAGCTATAAGCTTAGCGTTGACGCAAAGGGTATCGCTCAGAAGAATATCATCTTCTGCGGCGTTCACTTTATGGCTGAAACTGCAAAAATGCTCTCTCCACAGAAGCACGTTTATCTTGCCAACAGACACGCCGGATGTCCTATGGCTGAACAGATGGACGCCGATATGATAAGCGCTGTCAGGGCTGCCGACCCGGAGCGGACTGTCGTGGCTTATATCAATACGACCGCTTCACTCAAAACTGTCTGTGATGTCTGCGTGACCTCCTCAAGTGCGCTGAAAATAGTCCGCGCTCTCGACAGCGACAAGCTCCTGTTCATCCCGGACTGCAACCTCGGCGACTATGTGAAGCGTCAGTGTCCCGAGAAGGATATAAAGCTCCTCAACGGCGGATGCCCTACCCACGCAAAGATAACTGCGAGTGAGGTGAAGGCTGCAAAGGCTGAGCATCCCGATGCTCTCTTTCTCGTTCATCCCGAATGTCAGCCGGCAGTCGTTGCACTTGCCGATTACGTCGGCTCGACCACCGGTATCATGGACTTTGCGAAAAAATCCAGTGCAAAGGAGTTCATCATCGGCACGGAGACCTCGATTTCGGAGCATTTGCAGTATGACTGCCCCGACAAGAAGTTCTACCCTGTCACTAAGGACATCGTTTGCCACAATATGAAGCTGACAACTCTGCCTGACATTTACAATACCCTCCTTGCAATAAACGGACAGGGCGGCGAAGCCTTCGAGATAGAAATGGACGATGAGCTCATCTCAAAGGCAAGACACTGTATTGACGAAATGATAAGGCTGGGCGGCTGATATGACTGAACTGGTTGAAAAG
The DNA here is from genome assembly GCA_946629405.1 of uncultured Ruminococcus sp. The sequence continues at coordinate 21,037 of CAMOXW010000102.1, read as the reverse complement.
CTTTACCGTACAGGCGACCTGCCCGACGACGAGCTTGCCGCACTTATTGAGACCGACGACAATGAGGCTGCCGCTCTTCTGAAAAAATACGCCGATGAGACCCGCAGGAAATACTACGGAACAAAGGTCTTTCTCCGCGGACTTATCGAAATATCCTCCTACTGCAAAAACGACTGTCTTTACTGCGGCATACGCCGGAGCAATAAGGATGCCGACCGCTACCGCCTTACCCGCGATGAGATACTCGCCTGCTGTGAAAACGGCTATGAGCTGGGCTTCCGCACCTTCGTTATGCAGGGCGGCGAGGACGCATATTTCACCGATGACTTTATGGTGGATATCATCTCTGAGATCCGCCGCAGATATCCGGAATGCGCCATTACCCTTTCTCTGGGGGAACGCTCGCGTGAGAGCTATGAGCGGATGAAGAATGCCGGCGCTGACCGCTATCTTCTGCGCCATGAGGCTGCCGCCCCGGAGCTTTACGCGAAGCTCCACCCCTCCGAGCTGAGCCTTGAAAACCGTAAAAACTGTCTTTTCACCCTCCGGGAACTCGGCTATCAGGTGGGCGCAGGCTTCATGGTCGGAGCACCGTTCCAGACGACTGCCGATCTCATAAGCGACCTGCGGTTTTTGCAGGAGCTCCAGCCGCATATGATAGGCATAGGTCCGTTCGTCCCGCATCATAATACTCCGTTCGCGGGCGAAAAGGGAGGAACCCTGGGACTTACCCTGAGGCTTCTCGGGATAATAAGGCTGATGTTCCCGGCAGTCCTTCTGCCTGCGACCACGGCTCTCGGAACTATCGCTCCCAACGGCAGGGAGCTCGGTCTTATGACCGGCTGCAACGTCGTGATGCCCAATCTTTCGCCTGTCAAGGTCCGCAGGAAGTACGACCTTTACGACAATAAGATATGTACCGGCGAGGAAGCGGCTGAATGCCGCGGCTGCCTCCAGAGGCGCATCGAATCCGCAGGCTATACCGTTGCCTCAGAGCGCGGTGACAATGCGGAGTTTTTTAGAAGTTAGGGGCAAGAAGCCGGAAGTACACACGGAGCAGCTCCGCCGGCTTATTTCCAGTCAGGCTGATCTGACATTAAAAGGCTGTATATAGCCATTTTTGCTGCTGAGCCAATATTCATAATAAAATACGGAGGATAACATGAAAGCAAGATTTCATCTGCCCGATTTTTCGGGAAATTTCAAACTTAATCTGCTCTTTGCGGATATGCTGAAAAACCGCCCGGATTTCTTCCGCGAGGGCGTGGAGATAGCATCCTTCTACGGAGTTTTTCCGCCATGTATTTGGAACGGCGGCAGACCTCAGGGCGGTATGACTGACAAGAACTTCATCAAGGCGGTCATAAAGACCTTTAACGACCGTGGAATCCCGCTGCGCTATACCTTCACCAACCTCATGCTTGAAAAAAAGCACCTTTCCGACGAGCGCTGCAACATGGTGCTGAATCTCTCGAACAACGGTCTTAATGAGGCTATTGTTGCATCGCCGGTGCTTGAGGACTACCTCCGCAGGAATTTCCCGAAGTTCAAGCTGACAAGCTCCACCTGCAAGCGCCTGAACACCGAGGAAGCTCTGCTTGCTGAGCTTGAAAAGGATTATCACATCGTTGTGCTCGACTATGATTTCAACAATAATTTTGAGGTGCTGGAAAAGCTTCCGAGGAAAAAGGACATCGAGCTCCTTGTCAATGCCTGCTGCGAGCCGGAATGTCCGCGCAGACTTGAGCATTACAAATCTATCGGCGTTCAGCAGATAGCATACTGCGAGCATATCAAAAAGTACCCGAACCTGCCCTTCGACGCCGATAAGTACGATACGGACAACTTCCGGAACTGCCCCTTTGCCAAGCGCGGGACCTTCGAGATACGCGGCCTGAAGACCCACATTTCTCCCGACGATATCTGGGAAAAGTACATCCCTATGGGCTATGAGCAGTTCAAGATAGAGGGCAGAACGGCAAGCCCTATAAATGTTCTCGAGACCTATATGTACTATATGGCTAAGCCCGAATGCCGCGATGAAGCGCGTTTCTTCCTGCTGAAGGCTATGGAGAACACTGGCGCCATGAGGTTCGTCTGAGGAGGTAATTATGAAAGCTGCACCCGTATTCAGCGACAACATGGTGCTCCAGAGGAGAAAAAATGTCCGCATTTTCGGCGCTTGCGGGCGAAGCGACCGGAAGATCACAGTCCGGATCCCGGAGCTTGGTGTGAGCTCGGAGGCTGTTATCTCCGGCAGCCGCTGGGAGGCTCAGCTCCCGCCTATGGAGGCTTGTACATCATGTACTCTTGAGATAATCTGCGGGGCTGTGAAGATAGTTTTCCGCAATGCTGCGATAGGCGAGGTCTGGCTCTGCGGCGGTCAGTCCAACATGGAGTTTGAGCTGCAAAACGACAAAAATGGCCGCGCAGAGCTGCAAACCGCATCACATGAAAACGTCCGATTTTTTTATACTCCCAAGCATCCGATGACAGATGAGGAGCAGCGCAGGGCTGCTGCGGCGAGCTGCTGGACTATGCCCTCGGAGGAAAGCTCTAAGGCCTGGTCTGCGGCAGGCTGGTACTTTGCGAAGGCTCTGAGCCGGAAGCTCGGCGTTACCGTCGGGCTTATCGGCTGCAACTGGGGCGGGACTTCGGCTTCCGCGTGGATGAAAAGGGAATACCTGACCCGTGATGCACGGCTTATGCCATATATATCTGATTATGACAACGCAATTTTTGGTAAGTCTGAAAAAGAGATGCTGACCGAATATGATGATTACTGTGCTTATCAATCGGCGTGGGAGAAGCGTATGCAGAAGTGCTATGCCGAGAATCCTGATATTAAATGGAGTGAAGTCCTCAAAATATGCGGTGAGAACCGCTATCCCGGACCTATGGGAATAAAGAATCCTATGCGTCCATGCGGGCTTCATGATACTATGATAGACCTTGTCCGGACCTATACTCTGGCAGGATTTCTGTGGTATCAGGGCGAATCTGACGATCACCGCCCTGCCGCATATCAGACCTTGCTCTCGACGCTGATCGAGGAATGGAGAACAGAGTGGCATGACTATGAGCTGCCGTTTTTGATAGTTCAGCTTCCGATGTTCAAATACGCGGATGATCCCGACCGCAAAAACTGGGCTGTCATCCGTCAGGCACAGATGAACGTCTTCAGGACAGTAAAGAATACCGGCCTTGCGGTCGCACTTGACTGCGGGGAATTCAACAATATCCACCCGACTGACAAATCACAGATAGGCTGGAGGCTCTATTTACAAGCGCTTTCCGAGGTCTACGGACTTGCGGACAGGTCGGAGACAATGCCGCCTCTGTTCAGGGATTTCACCGCGAACGGCAGCATCGCCGTGCTCCGCTTTGACAACTGCACAGGATTTGAAGTCCGAGGAAGGCTTGAAGGCTTTGAATGTGCCGGAGCTGACGGTATTTTTGTTCCCGCAAACGCGGAGGTTCAGGGCGCCTGCATCGTCCTGAATTCCGATATACCGCAGATCGCAGCCGTCCGCTACAAGTGGGCGAACTACGCGGAGGTAGAGCTGTTCGGTACTAACGGGCTGCCCGTTCCGCCGTTCACGACCTGCTGTCCGTGACGGTGCAGCCGGGGTAGTAATGCGCGAGGATGTCCTGCCAGGAGCTTCCCTCTGAAGCCATGGCTTCCGCCCCGTACTGGCTCATCCCGACGCCGTGGCCGTATCCGCGGGTAGTGAATACCGCCTCATCGTTCTCGTATCTTACGTCAAAGCAGGCTGAACGCAGTCCGAGCGCCGCGCGAAGCTCGTTGCCGGTCGCGGTGACTCCGCAGACCTGAGCCGTCAGGACAGTGCCGGACTCCGAGACTTCACCGATCTTTATCCATTCTTTCATATCCTCGCCGGGGGTTATGCCCGGAAAAGCGCTTTCCAGCGCGGCTTTCAGAGTATCCTTGCCGATGCGTTCCTGCTGTATGTACTTAGGTGCGGACGTGTCGGCACTGCTGTCTACAGGCACAAGATAGTCCACCGCTGTTCCCCACGCATTTTCGGCGCTTTCCGTCTTTCCGGAGGACATCGAGTGGAACGCCGGTATTACAAGCTCGCCCTTATAGGTCAGGATATAGGGCAGGACTTCATCGACGGCTGCGCTTATTTTCGCGTAATTCCGGTCAAAGCTGTCACCGAAGAACTCCTCTGCCTGTTCACGGGTGAAGTAGCCCTGATACTTCGATACATCATTGGAGAAATCCGCACCGCATAGCTCACTGTCAGGCTGGCTGCGCTCGCGTTCACGCTGGCGCTCGGCGTAGGTATGCGCTGCGACAGCCTGCGCTTTCAGGGCTTCCTCGCCGAAGGATGCCGGCATTTCGGCGCATACGGCGCCTATCACATAGTCACGAACAGGGACCTCAAGCACCTCCCCGGAAGCCGTGTCAAGCACCTTGTAGGGCTCTGAGGCAAATGTAAGTATGACCTCACCGCCGTCCTCACCGGACGGCTTTTCTCTTTCCGCTTCATCCGTATCATCAGCTGTTCCGCTTGCGGATGAGGTCTCACGTCCTGCTATGTATGCCGGAACTGCCGGCGCAGCTGCGATGGAAGCCGCAAGAAACAGTGCTGCGGCAAAATAATTCTTCATAAATACCTCCTTAGCAGAGCTTAGAATTCAGAGCTCAGATCAAGCTGTCAGAAACCGGCTCCCATACAGTCTTATTTCTTAGCTCTGAACTCTAAACTTCTATTTGACATTCAGCACGAAATGGTGTATAATAGTATATGAATATTTTTAAGAGGAGTGTGACGAGAATGCCGTCTTTCATTTCAGGATCAAACATTACAGAATTATGCAAAGAGCTCAGTGAATATTCCACCTTCGACCCCAAGCTTTATGAGAAGTTCCAAGTTAAAAGGGGCCTCAGAAACAGCGACGGTACCGGAGTTGTTGCCGGTATTACAAATATATGCAACGTTCACGGATATATTCTCAACGAGGGTGAGGTAGAGCCTATCCCCGGACAGCTCATCTATCGCGGCTACAGCATCAACGACCTCGTTGAAAATGTCGAAGCAGAGGACCGCTTCGGCTATGAGGAGACCTCATTCCTCCTGCTTTTCGGCCACCTCCCCACAAAGAAGGAGCTCGATACCTTCAGCACCTATCTTTCGCTCAAAAGAGACCTTCCCAACGGCTTCGTTGAGGATATGATACTCAAGGCTCCCTCAAAGAACATCATGAACAAGCTCGCGCGTTCAGTGCTTGCACTCTATTCCTACGACGATGAGTGTGAGAACAAAGAGCTCGAAAACGAGATGCGGACAGCGATAAGCCTTATTGCAAAGCTTCCCGTTATCATGGCGAATGCCTATCAGGTGAAGCGCCGTGTTTACGACAATTCCAGCATGATAATGCACCCTATAAATTACGAGGAAAATACCGCTCAGTGCATACTCTCCCTCCTCCGCCCCGACAGACAGTACACAAAGGACGAGGCCCAGATGCTCGACAGACTGCTCATGCTCCAGGCTGAGCACGGCGGCGGAAATAATTCCTCATTCACCTGCCGTGTACTTACTTCGTCCGGTACGGATCCCTATTCTGCCTATTCCTCGGCAATATGCTCCCTCAAAGGTCCCCGCCACGGCGGTGCGAACCTCCAGGTCATCCATATGCTCGACGACTTCAAGGCAAATATCAAGCACTGGGACAATGAGGGCGAGGTCGCAGACTATATGCGCCGCACCATCCGCAAGGAAACAAACGACGGCTCCGGTCTTATCTACGGTATGGGCCATGCGGTCTACACTATCTCCGACCCGCGTGCTGTTATCCTGAAAAAGAAGGCCTTCGAGCTTGCGAAGGGCAAGGAGATAGAGGCCGAATTCAGGCTTCTTGAGACGGTCGAGCGCCTTACCCCCGAGATTTTCTTTGAGATCAAGGGCAGCACAAAGGCTATGTGCGCGAATGTTGATATGTACTCAGGTCTGGTATACCGTATGCTCGGCATCCCGGATGAGCTGTTCACGCCGCTGTTCGCCGTTGCGCGTATGTCAGGCTGGGCTGCCCACCGCATGGAGGAGATACTCACAGGCGGAAGAATAATCCGTCCCGCCTATAAGTCCATTGCCAAGGAGCGCAGCTACGTTAAACTTGAGGAGCGCTGATGTTCAGCAAGGCTCCGCAGAATGGTAGTGACCAATGAAACTGCACAGATTTCTCGCAGCAGCCCCGGCAGATCTCCTGCTGACAGGCTGCACCTTCGGTTCAAATATCGACAACCTCATGGCTCCGCCTAAGCTGAGTGCCCAGCAGGAACAGATCTACAGCGCCCTCACGGATGCCGCAGGTACTTCCATAAGTCTGAAATACCCACGCTCGGGCAAGTACCTCTCCGCCTTCATCGTTGAGGATATCGACAGCGACGGCGGAAAGGAAGCTATCGTTTTTTACGAAAAGACCGGTCTTGCTATGGAGGAGAATACCCTCCGCATGAACGTTCTCGATCAGGACGGCTCCAAATGGCGCTCTGTCTGCGATGAGCCTGTCAAGGGCGCTGAGATAGAAAAGGTCATGATCTCGAAGCTCGGCAGCAACGACAGAGTGAATATCATCATCGGGTGCAGCCTTATCAACCGCTCTGAGAAGAACGTAACGGTCTATACCTACTCCGCGGACGAGGGAGCGCTGCTCTCGGATTTTTCGTCCGCCTGCTCGTTCATCGACGTTACCGACCTCGACAGCGACGGTGAAAACGAGTTTCTCCTGCTCACGGGCTCAGCTACGGGCTCTCCGGCGGTCGCAAAGGCTTACCAGCTCGATGAGAACGGCACCTATCACCAGTATCCCTGCGAGCTGAGCGGGAGCTTTACAGAATTTGACAGCATCCGCTACGGAAAAATAGGCGGCGACCGTCAGGGACTCTACATCGACGCGGTCTCCGGAGCAGGCTTAGTGCAGACCGACGTCATATACATGGCTGGCTCGGGACTGAGCAAGGTCTTTGAGACCCCGGAGGAATCTCTCTCGACTGTGCGTCCGTCCGGCTGCCTTTCGCTCGATGTTGACGGCGACGGCATCCTCGAAATACCGGTGCAGAGCATTTCTCCGGGCTATGAGGACTCTCCCGAGAGCGAACAGATGAAGCTCACCGACTGGAAGTACGTTGACAAGGACGACCGCCTCGAGGAGAAGTGCTGCTCATATTTCAGTGTCGGCGAGGGATATATATTTGTCTTCCCGGAGCGCTGGCGCGGCAGAGTAACTGTGCGCCGCGATATAATCAACGGCGGCGAGATAGTTTTCTGCACCTACTCCGACGGTCAGGCAGGCAGGGAGCTCCTGCGTATTTACTGCGCGGAGGATACTCCGTCGCGCGAGGACCGGCTGCTTTCCGGATATATGCTCCTGCGGACTAAGGGCGATACAGCGTATCTTGCCTATATACCGCCGTATTCCGGGCTTTATGACGACGACCTGTCCGCAACAGCCGGTGACGTTGCCGTTGGATTTATGTTCTCGGAGTAGAGTAGAAAGTTGAGAGTTGAGAGTTGAGAGTAGGGGGCGATGCCCACATCGCCCCGTCGGCTCTGTACGTTATAGGTGCGGGTCGATGAGGGCATCGACCCCTACAAAATTATGATCCGTCGCCGCAAGGCGACACAACAATTCCGATTTCCGAATTCCGAATTCAATAATTATGAATTATGAATTAAAAATTACGCATTACGCATTACGAATTACGCATTAAAAAAGAGAGGGAGTTGACAATGAAAAGAATACTTATCTGTGAGGACGAGGCTACGATCCGCGAATTCGTGGTCATCAACCTCAAGCGCGCAGGCTATGACGTTGTTGACGTTGACTGCGGCGAGGCTGCCCTCAAGACCTTCGAGACAGAGCACGGCAACTTCGATATCGTCCTGCTCGACATCATGATGCCCGGCATCGACGGCTTTCAGGTATGCAAGAAAATACGCGAGAAAAGCTCTACCATAGGCATTATCATGCTCACCGCAAGAACTCAGGAAATGGATAAGGTGAGTGGTCTTATGATAGGCGCCGATGACTATATCACCAAGCCCTTCTCTCCTTCCGAGCTCACTGCGCGTGTGGACGCTATCTACCGCAGAGTGTGCATGAGCTTCATCAAGAATGAGAAGCAGTCCGTGATAGAGTCAGGTCCTTTCGTGCTCAATCTCAAGAGCCGTACAGTCACCAAGGACGGTGTGCCTATCGAGCTGACCCAGGTGGAATACCAGATACTCGAATTCTTCATGAACAACAAGAACACCGCTCTCGACCGCGCAAGCATCCTCAACCACATCTGGGGTGAGAGCTACTACGGTGATGACAAGATAGTTGACGTTAATATCAGACGTATCCGTATGAAAATAGAGAACGAGCCTTCCAACCCAAAGTATATCATTACTATCTGGGGCTATGGATATAAGTGGAATGACGCTCAGTAATGGCTAAAAAGAGTATCACACGGCGCTGGGCTGTCAATAACCTCGGCGTTATCATGCTTGCGCTTCTCGTTATAGAAATGGCGATAATCTATGCGCTGCAGAGCTATTACTACAACTCCGCTAAACAGTACCTCTTTTCCAAGATCAACGCTGTCACGAGCGTGCTTAGTATACATTCGCAGGACAGCACTGCCAATTTCTCCGCGGAGATGCGAAACCTTCTCGAGACATTCAACGAGAAGGACAAGATAGAGCTCATGGCGATAAATTCAAAGGGCAGGGTCGTGCTCACATCCTCTGGCTTCTCTCCCGACGCAGACGCGCCTATGCCGGACTACGAGGACGCTATGGAAAGCGGAGAGGGCTCATATATCGGAAGACTCGGCAGCGGTGAGAAGGTGCTCGCGGTCTCCGTGCCGATAACCTCGATAAACAGTGAATATTCCTCGATACGCATGGTCACCTCCCTCACGGAGATAGACAATACTATCAAGACATATATAATCATCATCACGATAGTCAGCCTTACGATACTCGTCATAATCATCACGACAGGGCTTTTCTTCGCAGGCTCTATCGTCAAGCCGATACGTCAGATAAGCGGTATCGCAAGCAAGTTCGCTATGGGCGATTTCTCCGTTCGTATCGACAACAGCTCCAACGACGAGATAGGCGACCTCTGCACTGCGATAAACCATATGGCGGACGAGCTCTCCACCGCCGAGGCGATGAAGAATGAGTTCATATCCTCCGTTTCTCACGAGCTGCGAACGCCTCTCACCGCCATAAAGGGCTGGGCTGAGACCCTGATGGTGGACGGCGGTGAGGACCACGAGACTATGAAGAAGGGCGTCGGCGTTATCGTGAACGAGACAGAACGTCTTTCTCAGATGGTGGAGGAGCTGCTCGACTTCTCGCGTATGCAGAGCGGTCATTTCACACTCCGCAGCGCCGCTATGGATATCCTCGCGGAGCTCGGCGATGCTGTGCTCATCTACAGCGATAAGGCGCGGCGCGACGGCATCACTATCACCTACAACGAGCCTGAGATGCTGCCGTTCGTATTCGGCGACAAGAACCGAATACGACAGGTCTTCATCAATATCATCGACAACGCTGTGAAGTATTCCGCGGAGGGCGGGAACGTTGCTGTCAATGCCTCCGAAAGCGGCGGAATGATCGTGGTTTCGGTAACTGACAACGGCGTCGGCATCAAAAAGTCTGACCTCGCAAAGGTCAAGACAAAGTTCTACAAGGCAAATCACACGCGGCGCGGTTCCGGTATCGGTCTTGCGGTCGCGGACGAGATAATCAGCCTCCACGGAGGTACTCTCGATATAACAAGTCCCGGAGAGGGCAAGGGCACGACAGTCACCATAAAGCTGCCGACTATGCAGCAAGGTCAGTGAACGTCCGCCCCATGAATGATTGGAGTTTCTATGAGCAAGAACAACGAGCAGTGCTGTGAAAAATTCCGCTCAAAAATAGGCGGGCAGGCTCTCATTGAGGGTATTATGATGCTCGGTCCCAACCCCGGAGCAATGGCCTGCCGTCTTCCCGACGGTACAGTTGACCTCGAGACATGGGAGGAGCATAACGGAAAGAACGCGCCGTGGTACAGAAAGGTGCCGCTTGTGCGCGGCTGCACGAATTTCGCAGTATCGCTGAAAAAGGGCTATAAATACATGATGAGGTCCGCCGAGAAGCAGCTCACTGACGAGGAGAAAAAGGAGGAGGAAGAAACCTCCGCACTTTTCACTGTAATGATGTATATCGGCATGGTGATCGGGATCGTCATGGCAGTGGGACTTTTCGCAGTACTCCCGAAGCTGATATGCGGGCATATTCCCGTCGTCAAGGATGAGCGCATACTCCGCTCGCTTGTCGAGGGCGTGATAAAGATAGCTATCTTTGTCGCATATATGGCTCTGGTAAGCCTTATGAAGGACATCCGCCGCCAATATATGTACCACGGTGCAGAGCATAAGACTATAGCCTGCCATGAGGCGGAGCTCCCGCTGACAGTCGAGAACGTCCGCAGACAGACCCGCTTCCACAAGCGCTGCGGAACGAGTTTCATATTCATCGTGCTCATCGTTGGAATACTTGTGATGTGCCTGATCCCGGTAATGGCAACATGGAAGAGGATACTCGCAGGACTTGCGCTTCTGCCGCTGATAGTCGGCATATCCTACGAATTTATAAGACTTGCCGGAAATCATGACAACCTGTTCACAAAGATACTTTCTGCGCCCGGACTTGCAATGCAGCGCATAACCACCCGCGAGCCGGACGACAGCATGATAGAAATAGCCATTGCTGCACTTACCCCCTGCATCCCGCAGGACAAGACCGAGGACAAGTGGTGACCGGCGGGACGGAGGATAATTCGGAATTTGGAAATCGGAATTCGGAATTATTGGTATCGCCTACGGCGATGAATTAAAATCCGTCCGCGCAAGCGGACACCGCAATTACGCATTACACATTGAATAATTCGGAATTCCGCATTCCGCATTCCGAATTCCGAATTAATAAAGAAGGGGGGGAAAGTCGTGCCGGAGGAAATAACACGGCGGCAGCTATATGACGAGTGCGTTGCGCTGCTCAGCGCTGCCGGTAAGGAGTCCGCAGAGTTCGATACTCTCTGCATATTTCAGGATATGCTCGGCGACAAAAATCCCCTTTTCTCGCCCCTGAAAGCTTTAAGCTCCGGCGATGCCGGCAGGATAAGGAATATCGCCGCTGAGCGTGCAGGAGGCAGGCCCTTGCAGTACCTCCTCGGGAAATGGGAGTTCTACGGACTTCCCTTCTATGTCGGGGAGGGTGTGCTGATCCCCCGCCCTGATACGGAAACTCTGGTCGATCATGTGCTGGAGATATGCCGGAAAAAAGCCCTGAAAGCTCCGGTCATCGCCGATCTATGCAGCGGCAGCGGATGTATTGCCGTCGCACTGAGGCATGAGCTACCGGACGCGCAGGTCTATGCCGTGGAGGTCTCCCCGGAGGCACTTGAGTTCCTCAGGAAAAACAAGGAGCTCAACCGCTCAGATATACATATTATAGAGGGCGATGTCCTCAGCCCGGCGACAGTCAGGGCTATCCCGAAGACTGATATCATCGTATCAAATCCGCCCTACCTCACTACTCAGGATATGGCTGAGCTGGAAAGCGAGGTCAGGTGCGAACCGCCCTTCGCCTTGTTCGGGGGAAGCGACGGTCTCGGTTATTACCGTGCTATCTCCGACCTGTGGAGGAATTCCCTGAAAAACGGAGGAATGATCGCCTTTGAGTTCGGAATGGGACAGCACGGCGACGTTGAAGATATACTCAGAAGCTCAGGCTTCACAGATATAAGCTTCCGCAGGGACGGCGCAGGGATAATCCGCACCGTTTCCGCGGTAAAACAGGCTCCCGCAGGCGGCACCTACACCGATACAAGCGCGGCAGCACAGAATTTTACGGAGGAATAAAACATGGCTAAGAAGGAACTTGCCAAAAAAGCACCGGTCACAAAGCCCGCAACTGACGAGGAAAGGAAGAAAGCACTCAACGTTGCTATCTCACAGATAGAGAAAAAGTACGGAAACGGCTCTATCATGCGCCTCGGAGAGACCAGGAAGCTCGATATCGAGGCTATCCCCACCGGCTCGATGACCCTCGATATGGCACTCGGTATAGGCGGTGTCCCCCGCGGACGTATCGTTGAGATATACGGTCCTGAGAGCTCCGGTAAGACCACCGTTGCGCTTTCTATCATCGCGCAGGCTCAGAAGCAGCACGGCGAGGTCGCCTTCATCGACGTTGAGCACGCCCTTGACCCGGTATACGCACAGGCTCTTGGAGTAAACATCAACGACCTGCTCGTTTCTCAGCCTGACAGCGGCGAACAGGCTCTTGAGATCGCCGAGTCGCTTATCCGCTCAGGTGCTATCGACGTTATCGTCCTCGACTCTATCGCTGCTATGACTACCCGCGCTGAGATCGACGGTGAAATGGGCGACCTCCATGTAGGTCAGCTCGCAAGACTTATGTCGCAGGCTATGCGAAAGCTTACCGCAGCTATATCCAAATCGAGTTGTGTTGCAATATTCATCAACCAGATACGCGAAAAGATCGGCGTAATGTACGGCAACCCGGAGACTACTCCCGGCGGACGCGCTCTCAAATTCTATGCCTCCGTCCGTATCGAGGTAAGAAAGGGTGAGGCTATCAAGTCCGGTTCGACCATAATCGGCGCCTCGACCAAGTGCAAGGTAGTTAAGAACAAGGTCGCTCCGCCATTCAAGGAGTGTACCTTCGACCTGATGTACGGCACCGGAATCTCGCGTACAGGCGAGGTGCTCGACCTTGCCACGGAGCTCGGCATAATCAAGAAGGGCGGCTCATGGTTCAGCTACAAGGAGCAGAAGCTCGGTCAGGGCCGTGACAACGTCAAGGAGCTGCTCAGGGTCAATGAGGACCTCATGAAGGAGATCGAGGAGCAGATACTTGCCAGAAAGAGCGAACTTGCAGGCTTCACCGATTCATCCGAGGACGATACTGCTGCTCCGGAGGATGCAGGGAATGGAGCGTCTGCTGCAAACGGCAAGGAAGGCGGAAACGACGATATCCTCGCTGATATAGAGGAGGATTTCGAGGAATTCACTCCTGCTGATTAAGGTATGAGGATAATCTCCCTTAAACCGCGTCAGAAGCGCAGATACGCGGTATCATTTGACGACGGAAGAACTCTCCTGCTCGGCTGTGATACTGTCTGGGATCTGGGGCTTCAGGAGGATATGGAGCTCGACGAGAAGCAGTTCGCTGAGCTGATACGCGCCGCTGTCCGGGCAAAGATACACGCTGCTGCTCTCAGGAAGCTCTCATACAGGGACTATTCCTCGGCAGAGCTGATGAAGAAGCTCTCTGAGGAATTCAAAAGCACTGCAATATGCCGTGAGACCGTAGACAGGCTCACTGAGGAGGGCGTCATAAACGACGCAAGATACGCCGAACGCCTTGCATATAAATATATCGAGGTAAAGAAATTCGGCATACATCGCGCAAGACGCGAGCTCATGGCACATGGTATAGATAAGCTCACCGCTGAGGATGCTCTGGCGCAGTATTCCGGGAATACCGGGGATAATCTTGCGGAGCTGCTCAAAAAGAAATACGCGCGTTTCCTGACGGACAGTGACGACAGACGCGCTGTAGAAAGAGTAAAGAACTCACTGGTGCGGTACGGCTACAGCTTTTCAGAGGTCAACCGCGCAGTGGACGAATATTTCAATATGGAGGAACAATAATGCCTGTCAAGGTAGGAATGGTATCGCTTGGCTGCTCAAAAAATCTTGTGGACTCCGAGCGTATGCTTTACAAGCTCAAAAAACACGGCTATGAGCTGGTGACTGAACCGGGTCTTGCCGATATTGCGGTGGTAAACACCTGCGGTTTTATAAAATCGGCGAAGGAGGAGGCCATCGAGACTATCCTCGAACTGGGCAAACTCAAGGCAGAGGGTACTATAAAGAAGATCGTTATTACAGGCTGCCTCACCGAGCGCTACAAGGAGGAGGCTGCGGAGCTTTTCCCGGAGGCTGATGCGGTCATAGGCACCGGCGCGAACAAGGACATTGTTGACGTCCTTGACCATGTTCTTGCGGGAGAGAGATACCTCTGCTTCCCGCCGAAGCTCACAACGGAAATGACCGGCGAGCGAATAATCTCAACGCTGCCGTTCTTCACATACTTAAAGGTCGCGGAGGGCTGCTCGAATTGCTGCACCTACTGCGCGATCCCCATGATAAGGGGAAAATTCCGCAGCGTTCCTATGGAGGACGTTCTCGCGGAGGCGCGTACTATGGCTGAAAACGGCGTGAGCGAGATCGTAGTCATAGCTCAGGATACCTCCCGGTACGGTGAGGACCTCTACGGCGAGTCAAAGCTTCCCGAGCTGCTCAGGGAGCTGTGTAAGATAGACGGCCTTAAATGGATACGCACGCTTTACTGCTATCCCGAGCGGATCACTGACGAGCTGCTTGAGACTATAGCTTCTGAGGAGAAGCTTGTTAAATATCTTGAAATACCCATTCAGCACTGCAATGAGGACATACTCAGACGCATGAAGCGCTGGGGCAATGCTCAGGAGCTCGAAGCACTGTTCGCACACATCCGTGAGAAGATACCGGGAGTCATCCTGCGTACTACCCTCATCACAGGCTTCCCCGGCGAGACGGAGGAGCAGTTCAATGAGCTTGCGGAGTTCGTTCAGAGAGTGCGCTTTGACAGGCTCGGCTGCTTTGCCTATTCCCAGGAGGAGGGTACTAAGGCGGCAGAATTCCCCGACCAGATCGACGAGGAGACAGCCGCTCACCGCGCAGATATAATCATGGAGCAGCAGATGCTGATAAGTGCCGGGAACAACCAGAAGCTCCTCGGTGCGGAGTTTGAGGCGGTAACAGAGGGCTTCGACAGATTTGGCGAATGCTGGTTCGGACGTACCTGCAATGATGCTCCTGATATTGACGGAAAGGTGTTCTACACATCTGAAAAGCCTCTCAGCGTGGGCGAATATGTGAGGATAAGAATCACTGATACGCTGGATTATGACCTTATCGGAGAGGTGATAGACGAATGAATCTACCGAATAAGCTTACTCTGCTGAGAGTGCTGCTGATACCATTTTTTCTGCTGTTTATGTATATCGACGTCCCATTCAGCTACATGATAGCACTCGTTATCTTCTCCGCAGCCTCTATCACTGACGCCCTTGACGGAAAGATCGCCCGTAAGCGCGGACTGGTGACAAACTTCGGAAAATTCCTCGACCCGCTCGCGGATAAGGTGCTCGTTATCTCCGCGCTGACGGTATTTGTCGAGGCAGATAACGTGAATATGGGTGCGGTGCCGCTTATAATCATCATAGCAAGAGAGTTCATGGTCTCGGGGCTTAGGCTTCTCGCCGCCGACAGCGGTATAGTGGTCGCGGCTGGGATATGGGGCAAGCTCAAGACAGCCTTTACAATGGTGACGATAATTGCAATTCTTTTCTGGTTGAGTCTTTGCTTTGATTTTGAATTCGACATACCGTGCAGATTCTGTGACGCGGTGAACGATATCGTGATTCCCGTGCTTATCTGGATATCCACCGCATTGACGGTGATCTCCGGAGCGGTATACCTCAAGGGCTACTGGCACCTTATAGATGCTGACAAGTAAGGAGGTTGAAGGATGAAACACTGTGCAGGACAGATAAAATACCTGATCGCAATAAAAGAGCTTTCCGACATTGACGAGTACGTCAGGTGTGTGAATATTTCGCGTCATCTGGGAGTTTCCCGACCGAGCGTCAGCAAGATGCTGCGCTGTCTGGCAAACTGCGGACTGGTGTATGAGGACTTCGGCAACAGCGTTGTGCTGACTCCCGAGGGCAAGGCGGCTGTTGCGGAGATATTCTCCACATTTGGCGAGGTCTATACCTTTTTCCATTCGTTCCTTAGACTTCCCCAGGACGAAGCGCACGCTCAGGCGATAAAGTTCATCACTGAGTTCCCGCAGGATACCTGCGAGCGCCTGAAGGTCATAGTCAAGCGCACTGTCAAGAAGAACGCAAGATAGTTCAGAGCTAAGAATTCAGAGAACGCCGACCGGCGTTCTCTTTTTTGTCAGATGCTTGACAATGTGGGAGGAATATGCTATAATGGTAAACGATTAATAATTAAACGTTTAATGGAGCGTGATAAAAACGGAAAACAAAGATCTTGTGGGGATGCTCGAAAGCATCCACCTGCTGCGAAAACTGTTCCTGATACGCATAAGCGGCGGCTCTCCGCTGCATTTCGGACAAATGCCAATTATGCGTACTATCGCAAGCTATGAGAACTGCACTCAGGCTGCTATCGCTGAACACCTCGGAGTGTCTCCTGCCTCTGTAGCGACTTCCACCAAGCGCCTGCAAAAGGCAGGGCTCATTACCAAGACCGTAGACCCCGATAACCTGCGCTGCAACCGGCTTGCACTGACCGATAAGGGCAGGAAGGCTATAGAGCAGCAGCTTGCACTTTTTTACGAGTACGACAGTCTCATTTTTGACGAATTTTCTCAGGACGAAAAGGCTCAGCTCCTTTCTCTGCTCAGCCGCATAGTGCGTAAAATGCAGGAGATCGAGGGCATCGAGGGCGGTATGCCGGCGCCTCATGAGCTCGTCCGGACGGTCATGGAAAAGCTGAAGGAAGGGAGCGATGAAATTGTATAAAACTATATTCTCAAACGTTGGCGAGTACAAGAAACAGGCTATACTTTCACCGATAACGATAATCGGTGAGGTCGCGATGGAGGTCACTATCCCTATGGTAATGGCGCACATTATCGACGACGGCGTATCGAAGGGCAGAACAGGCTATGTTGCGGCTCTCGGAGGACTTATGGTCGTCATGGCGCTGTGCTCACTGATGTTCGGAGCGCTTGCGGGAAGGCTGAGTGCAGTCGCGGCAACGGGCTTTGCGAAGAACCTTCGCGGGGCTATGTTCAGGCGTGTTCAGGAATTCTCATTCTCTAACGTTGACAGGTTCTCGACTGCCTCGCTGACGACGAGGCTTACCACGGACGTCACCAATATCCAGAACGCCTTCATGATGTTCATACGGAGCGCTTTTCGCTCGCCGATAATGCTTGTCTGTGCCACGATAATGGCGGTTCGGACGAATGCGCGGCTCTCGCTGGTATTTCTTGCGGCAATACCGGTGCTGGGATTTGCGGTATTCTTCATAGTCACGCGCGCTCACCCGAGATTTGAGAAAATGCTCACTCAGTACGACAGCATGAACGGAAAGGTTCAGGAAAATCTCATTGGTATCAGGGTAGTGAAGGCCTTTGCGCGTGAGGACTACGAAAAGGAAAAATTCCGCGTCAATACCGAGAGCGTCCGCAAAGCTCAGTATTTCGCGGAAAAGCTTGTCATACTCAATATGCCGATAATGCAGCTCGTCATGTACGCGAGTATCGTGGCTATAATGTGGTTCGGCGGAAACATGGCGGTGGACGGCGATATCCTCACAGGCGAGCTGTCGAGCTTTATAATGTACGTCGGACAGATACTCATGTCGCTGATGATGCTTTCGATGCTGTTCATAATGTTCGTTGTCTCCCGCGCATCTATGCAGCGTATCGCTGAGGTCCTCGAGGAGGAGCCCTCCATAAAGGACAACGAGGCTTCCGGGCTTGAAGTCGCAGACGGTTCTGTCAGCTTCCGGAATGTAAGCTTCAGCTATTTTGACGATATGGGAAATCTTGCGCTCGACCATATCGACCTCGACATCCGTTCGGGCGAAACTATCGGTATAATCGGCGGCACAGGCTCGTCAAAATCAACTCTCGTGCAGCTCATACCGCGTCTTTATGAGGCGACCGAGGGCGAGGTGCTGGTCGGCGGTCATAACGTTAATGAATACTCACTGGAGACACTTCGCAGTCAGGTGGCGATGGTGCTCCAGAAGAACGTGCTTTTCTCCGGCACTATCAGGGACAATCTCCGCTGGGGAAATGAGAATGCTACAGATGATGAGATTATAGCAGCGTGCAAGTCAGCCTGCGCTCACGACTTTGTGAGCAGCTTTCCTCAGGGCTATGACACTGACCTCGGACAGGGCGGTGTGAACGTCTCCGGCGGTCAGAAGCAGAGGCTCTGTATCGCGCGTGCGCTGCTCAAAAAGCCGAAGATAATCATTCTCGACGACTCAACAAGCGCAGTCGATACCGCGACGGACAGCAGCATAAGGGCAGCGTTCCGGCGTGACCTTGCAGACACTACTACCATAATAATCGCGCAGAGAATAACCTCCGTAATGGACTCTGACCGGATCATCGTCATGGACAACGGCAGGATAACCGCCGTCGGTACACATGACGAGCTCATGGAAAACAGCCCTATTTACCGTGAGGTATACGACTCGCAGCAGAAGGGAGCTGATGAATAATGCCTCCGAGACAGCAGAGAGAGTTTGCCAAACCCAAGGATACCCTCGGCACTCTCAGACGAATACTTAGCTATATGTACGGCTTCAAGGCTCACATGACCTTCGCCGTGATCGGCATAATCCTCAGCTCAGCCGCGGGAGTCATCGGAACTAATATGCTGAAGCCCATGATAGACAATATCGACGATGCCCTCGTTACCGGAAGCTGGGACAGGGACGGCTTCATACAGCTCCTAATTGTTCTTGCCTCAGTATATGTCATGGGAGCGCTCGCATCACTGTTCTATCAGCGGGTGATGCTGAAAATTTCGACCACCACGCTCATGCGTATCAGGAACGACCTGTTCGACAAAATGGAGTCCCTGCCGATACGCTTCTTCGATAAGCATACCCATGGCGAGCTCATGAGCCTCTACACTAACGATACCGATGCGATACGCGAGATGCTGAGCAACAGCATAGCGCAGTTCATAGGTTCTGCGGTGACGATAACAGGCGTGTTCATCTCAATGCTGATACTTAGCTGGAGGCTGACGGTGCTTGTGCTTGTTATGCTGTTCCTCATCGTGAGGATAATCGGCTTCATAGGCTCGCACAGCAGCCGCGGCTTCATTGCACAGCAGAAGGCTCTCGGCAGTGTCAACGGTTACATCGAGGAAATGATAGACGGTCAGAAGGTCGTCAAGGTCTTCTGCCGCGAGGAAAAGGCTGACGAGGAGTTCGACCGCCTCAACGAGCAGCTCTGTGAAGCTGCGGCGAGGGCGAATACCTTTGCGAATATCCTCATGCCGGTCATGAACAATCTCTCCTACCTCCACTATGCTGCAACGGCTATAATCGGCGGTATAATGGCGGTCAAGGGCATCGGCGGAATGACTGTCGGAACGGTAGTTGCCTACCTTCAGCTCACCCGCTCGTTCTCGCAGCCTATCCCTCAGGTCTCGCAGCAGTTCAACTCCGTCCTCACCGCACTCGCGGGAGCTGAGAGGATATTCCGTGTGATCGACGAAGAGCCTGAGGCTGACGAAGGCTATGTAACACTTGTGAACGCTGATATCGCTCCGGACGGAACTATCACCGAGACAGAGAGTCATACCGGACGCTGGGCATGGCGGCATCCCCATAAGGCTGACGGTACAGTTACTTACACCGAGGTCAGGGGAAATATTGAATTTGACGACGTGTACTTCGGCTATGAGCCGGAAAAGACCGTTCTCAACGGCATCACGCTCTATGCTCACGCAGGGCAGAAAATTGCCTTTGTCGGCTCGACCGGCGCAGGAAAGACCACTATCACCAACCTTATCAACCGGTTCTACGACGTCCCGGACGGAAAGATACGCTATGACGGCATCAATATAAACAAGATAAAGAAGTCCGACCTACGCCGTTCGCAGTCCATTGTTTTGCAGGACACCCACCTTTTTACCGGCACGGTCATGGACAATATCCGCTACGGAAAGCTTGATTCGACCGATGAGGAGGTCTACGCGGCTGCTAAGCTCGCAAACGCAGACACCTTCATCCGTCACCTCGAAAACGGCTATGATACGATGCTTACGGCTGACGGAGGAAATCTCTCGCAGGGGCAGCGTCAGCTCCTTGCCATTGCCCGTGCAGCTGTTGCCGACCCGCCTGTGCTGATCCTTGACGAGGCGACGAGCTCAATTGATACCCGTACTGAGGCGCTCATCGAAAAGGGTATGGACTCCCTCATGGAGAACCGTACCGTATTTGTGATCGCTCACCGCCTCTCGACAGTCCGCAATTCCCACGCGATAATGGTACTTGAGCACGGAAAGATCATCGAACGCGGCGACCACAATGCCCTCATTGCTCAGCACGGAAAGTATTACCAGCTTTATACCGGTATGTTTGAGCTTTCATGATACAGAAAACGGCTCCCTTTTTAGAGGTGCGCTCATATAGAAGTTTTCCAAAACAACTATAAGCAAGACCTTTACAGCAGGCTACAAAGAAGCAGATGCTTTCACGGTAGAAAGCATCTGCTTTTTGTTATGTTATAGAATCAAGCGGTATCTGTTCTGACTCCCATGTGCTGTCGGCGTGAATGGTAATCAGTTCAGCACCACGCTGTTTTGTTTCCTTTTCAATGCCGGGCATTGCGAGGTAGTCGATGCTCATGCCGTAGGTCAGGCGGATACCCTTGTACTCGATAGACGCATTGTTGTAGTGGTCGTGACCGCAGAAGAATCCCGTCGTGCTGCCAAGCTCAAGGGCGGTGTCGAACATTTTGCTGGGATAGTCCGAGCAGCACACAAGATCGTTGGTGATACCACCGTGGTCGCCGGGGTTTTCACCGTAGAAGTATTTCACCTCGTCGCTGCCGTCAAGATAAAGTTCGGTGGCGGTCTTGTACTCCTGCAAGGGGATATGGAAGAACACCATTGAATTGACCGTGTGACCTGCCTCAGTGTTCATTCGCTGGACTTCATCGGCATACCAGTCCACCTGATCGTCGTGGATATAGTCATAGACGTTGATGCCCTCGCCTGTGTAAGCGTTTGAGTCTATCATGAAAAGCCCCGTGTTCAGCGAGCCGTCAGCGTTTCGTATCTCGATAAGCTGATTGTTTCTGCCCATAACATCGGG
>CAMOXW010000101.1 GCA_946629405.1 uncultured Ruminococcus sp. | reverse complement strand
TCTTTACGTTTTTAACGATACCGGCACAGTATCTCGGACACTTTTCAGCATTGTGGATATCAACCTTGAGATAGCTGTTTACATCGCCGGGAACACCCTTGAATTCCGGTGCCTTTACCCTGAGCTCAGTGCCGTATGTAGCGGCAGTTTCTCTTGCAAGACCGATAACGCTCAGGCAGTCCGGACGGTTTGAGGTTATCTCGAATTCTACAGAAGTATCGTCAAGACCGATAGCGGAGTGGATATCATCTCCGGGCTTGCAGTCCTCCTCAATGACGAAAACACCCTCAGGATCAGCATAAGGGAAATCGTGTGCAGTAAGGCCGAGAGTGTCTAATCCGCAGAACATACCGAAGCTCTCAACACCGCGCATCTTGCACTTCTTTATTTTTCCCTCGGGGAGCACAGCGCCATCGAGCGCAACCGGCACAAGGTCGCCCTCCTTGACGTTTTTAGCGTTTGTAACTATCTGTATCGGAGCCTCAGCACCCACGTCCACCTGACAAACAAAGAGTGCATCAGCATTTTCGTGAGGTCCTTTTGAGAGTATCTTTCCGACAACAACGTTTGAAACATTGCTGCCCTCGACTTCATAGCATTCTACCTTAGAGCCGCTCATAGTGAGGGAATGGCAGAAATCCTTTATCGGCATATCGGCCTTGACATAGTCGCCGAGCCATTTCATAGATAAATTCATATCATTTTTCCTTTCGACAATATTAAGTATCCTGCTGCTTAAAACTGCTCTAAAAAGCGGACATCGTTCTCATAGAGAAGGCGGAGGTCGTTGATGTCGTAGCGTCCCATTACCATACGCTCAAGACCAAGACCAAATGCGAATCCGGAATACTCCTCAGGATCAATACCGCAGTTTTCGAGAACCTTAGGGTGTACCATACCTGCGCCGAGAAGCTCGATATAGCCCTCGTCCTTGCACATTGAGCAGCCCTTTCCGCCGCAGTTGAAGCAGCTTATATCGACTTCGCAGCTCGGCTCAGTGAACGGGAAGTGGTGGGGACGGAAGCGAAGCTTGCAGTCGTTGCCGTAGAGCTTTTTCATAAGCATTTCGAGAGTGCCCTTGAGGTCAGACATTGTAATGCCCTTGTCGATAACAAGTCCCTCTATCTGGTGGAAAAGCGGTGAATGTGTAGCGTCAACAGCATCAGAACGGAATACTCTTCCGGGGGAAATGATGCGGATAGGCGGCTTCTGGTTCTCCATAACGTGTACCTGAACAGAAGAAGTCTGGGTACGCAGGAGAACAGTTTCGTTTGTATTTTCTATATAGAAGGTATCCTGAGTATCTCTTGCAGGGTGATCGGGGGGGAGGTTGAGCGCCTCGAAAACGTGATAGTCGTCGTCGATCTCAGGGCCGTCAGCGATGTTGAAGCCCATACCGATAAAGATCTCGCGGATCTCGTTCTCAACTCTTGTGAGGGGGTGGAGCTTACCGAAGGGAGCGTGCTTTCCGGGGAGTGTAACGTCGATAGTCTCCTCCCTGAGCTTAGCAGACTGAGCCGCGGCTCTGAGTGCAGTCATCTTAGCGGCGAGCGCCTCCTCGATATCAGCGCGCACCTTATTGGCGAGCTGACCGATAACCGGTCTTTCCTCCGCGGAGAGGCCTCCCATTTGTTTCAGGATAGCAGTGAGCTCTCCTTTTTTTCCGAGGAATTTTATCCTCAGGTCGTCCAGCGCCTTTATCTCGGTGCAGGAAGCAAGCTCCTGCTTGGCGAGGGCTTCGATTTTTTCAAGCTGTTCTTTCATTTTTTCACCTCATAATAATAATGCGTAATGCATAATGCGTAATTTCGGTGTCCGCTTACGCGGACGTATTTAAATATTATCGCCGAAGGCGATACCATAATTACGAATTACGAATTATGAATTAAAAAAAGTCCTGTCCAAAAGGACAAGACTTAAAACTTGCTTTTATACCACCTTTTGTCAGGAGAGCCGACACTCTCTTGCCTTTAACGCAGACCTACGTCAAAGCCTACAATACCGCTCAGAACCAGCCTTCGACTGAAAAACGCGCCATGCCGGTACAGCCGCCTGTACTTCCGCCCTGCCCCTCGTGAGTGAACTTCGGGATACTTTCAGACAGGGCGTTCGCACCAGACCGCCCCTCTCTGGAGACCTAATCATATACCTACTCTCTCAGTCATCGGGTTGTAAATATATTATAAACGAGATCAAAAAAAAAATCAAGTAGTTTCCTTGAAATTTTTCAAAAATTGTGATATTATATATATTAGTATTTATTGAAAATGAACGGAGTAATGAAAATGGATAATTTTGCAGAGCAGCTTGTCAGGAAAGAGGAGACCTCGGCGGACAAAAACAAGAGGACACTTACGGTGATAGTCGGGATTTTTGCCGTGATATTGCTTGCATTTCTGTCTTTTCTTCAGCTCGATAAGCCGCTGATAGCGTTTCTCGGTATGGTGCTTGCTGCCGGAGCAGGCTACGGTACCTACTTCACTGTTCAGGGCTCGTATGTTGAATATGAGTATACATTTACTAACGGCGAGCTTGACGTTGCAAAGATAGTGGCTAAGAAAAAGCGCTATGAGATGCTCTCTACTGAGGTAAAACAATTCACCGCCTTCGGAAAGTACGACGACGGCATGGAGGAAAGCGACAATATGACCGTCGTTATGGCGACCGACAACATCGCCTCACATGAGTATTATGCAGACTTCCAGCATGAGGAATACGGCCTGACAAGGCTCGTTTTCGTGCCGGATGAGAGGATGCTCGGAAATATCCGCAAGTTCCTTCCCGGCAAGCTGCGTAATCAGAGCTGAGAGTTATGATATCGCCTGACGGTGATTGATCAAAGCAGGTTGACGTACTCTTTAAATCCGTCCGCACAAGCGGACACCACATCTGCTCACTAATTAAGAATCATGAATTAAAAAGAGGTGTTTATTATGCAGATCGTTTCGCCAAAGCAGATGGCAAAGATCGAGAACCGCTCCGAGGAGCTCGGAGTAAGCAAAAAACAGCTTATGGAAAATGCCGGTAAGGCTCTTGCCGGTATCATAGACGATTACTGCCGGAATGAGCCAAGTATCTCCCCGGAGGAAAAATCCATTGTTTTCCTCGCAGGCAAGGGAAATAACGGCGGCGACTGCTTTGCTGCCGCAAACAACCTCATCTACCGCGGCTACAGGATAACCGTGATAAGCATCGGCGGAAAGCCGATGTCTGACCTTGCGGCTGAAATGTACGACCGCCTCCCCCGCGACAGGGTGGAGTTCATAGACGGCTACCGCAGCGAGAATGTCGAGGCTGCCCTTGAAGCGGCTGAGCTCGACTATATGACTGTGCCTGCCTTCCGCGAGGGCGAAAAGTCCGGGGACAGCCCCTTAGATGATATCATGAAGAAGGAGCAGCAGCGAATGAGACTCGTCAAGGGTGCTATACTCCGTGCTTACGTCATTGTTGACGGAGTTTTCGGTACAGGCTTCCACGGTCAGCTCGACAAGGATGCCGCCTCGGTCTTCGCAATAGGCTCAGGCGCTTACAGGATAGCTGTTGACGTCCCGAGCGGCGGAAACTGCTCGTCCGGAACTATCTCCAACGGCATCTTCAAGGCTGACGAGACCGTGACCTTCGGCTTCTTAAAGACGGGCATGACCCAGTATCCCCTTAAAAAATACTGCGGAAAAATCACTATCGCTGATATAGGAATCCCATGCAAGGCGGTCGATGTCATTGAGGACGAACGGAAGTATTACCGCATCGAACGCAATCATCTTGCAGATTTCCCGACAAAACGCGACAAGGACGCTCACAAGGGCACATTCGGCACCGTCCTCATCATCGCCGGAAGCTCATCCATGCGCGGTGCAGCAGCGTTTGCGGCTCTCGGTGCCCTCAGGAGCGGCGCCGGACTTGTTCGTGTGGCTTCTGTTGAAAAGTGCATAGACACCGTTTCAACACTCGTACCGGAGGCTACATATATCGAGCTTGAAGCTGACGACTATGGCTTCATGCTATTTGACAGCAGCAAATCTGCCCTGCTTGAAGCAATGGAAAAGGCTGATGCAGTAGTCATAGGCTGCGGTATGGGAGTTACTCCTGATACAGTCGAAATAACAAAACTTGTGACACAAAATGCAAAATGCCCCGTAATTATCGACGCAGATGGAATAAACTGCATTGCCTCGGACATAGATATTTTAGTGAAGAAGCAGTCCGACGTGATAATCACTCCTCATGTCGGCGAAATGGCAAGACTGCTGAACTGCGAAAAGCATATGGTAGCTGATAACCGCATCGTCGTTGCAGAAAAATACGCCGAGCAGTTCGGCATAATCGTCGTCCTCAAGGGCGCGGGTACCGTCGTTGCGGACAGCCATATCACTGCTGCAAATCATACCGGAAATCCGGGAATGAGCGTAGGCGGAAGCGGAGATATCCTTGCGGGAATGATAGGCTCGATAGCAGCACAGGGCTGCTCCGCCATTGACAGTGCGTGCGCGGGAGTGTATATGCACGGTCTTGCGGGCGATGCTGCCGCTGAGAAGCTCGGACAGGAGGCTATGCTCCCGAGAGATATCATAGACTGCATCTCCGATTCGTTCAGGATATTTAAAGAAAAGAAGCGCAATAAGGACTGAATTTCAGCCGCGGAAGTATAAATCTTCGATCAATTTCCAAAGGAGAGATAGTATGAGAGGATTTTTTGCTTCTGCGGCTGCTGTATCTGCCGCAGTATGCCTTGTTTCGTGCTCAGTGCCGATGAAGGACGATACAACGCGCCGGAACGGACTCAGAGAACCGTTCACTGCCAACGCCTCGATAACCATTGAGAAATTGCAGGCAGAAGGCGTTCTGCACCGCGAGGGCGGCGAGTGGGATATTGAGTTCTCGTCACCGAATACCCTCAGCGGAGGAAAGCTCGCGTTCTGTGACGGCACCGTCAGCGCTTCTTACAAGGGCCTGAGCTTTTCGGTGCCGCAGTCTGCGATACCCGTCAAGGCAATGATGAGCGACCTGATAAAGGCGGTCGAGGATAACTCTGTGAAGGATGAGCTGACCGGTGAGGAAAAGGACGGCTGTGTCCGTATCAAAGGCAGTCTCGAGGCAGGCGACTATACCCTGATCGTTGACGAAAACGGCAATCTTTCCGGCTTTGAGATGCCAGGGAACAAGCTCACTATGAGCTTCACCGAGCTTACCCTCAGCGGCTCTTCCCCCGAGAAGACATCCGATACCGTGACAGGATCAGAAGCAGCAACCACCACAGCTTCAACAACTTCTGCATGAAAAATGCCGGTCTCCAGTATAACGGAGACCGGCACTATTTTTGTAAATAAAGCCATTTCGGTCAGAATATGCTATTTTTAGCAAGTTTTCAGTATCAAAGTCCATTGCTCTTGACGTAGTTTATCTTCATGGAATCTATCCGGTAGGTACCGTCGTCGCGCTCGGTGAGCCTGAACTCTACTGACTTTGATACGCTCC
>CAMOXW010000100.1 GCA_946629405.1 uncultured Ruminococcus sp. | reverse complement strand
GCGGAGGCGGCGGCGACGCTCCCGTAGTAGACAATGGCGGAGGCGGCGGCGACGCTCCTGTAGTAGACAATGGCGGCGGCGAAGATTGGTAAAAAGGTGATATTTTGAACGGTAAACTAAGACTTTGCTGTCCATGCCACTTTGGTCTGGAAAGCGTACTGAAATACGAAATTACTAAAATTGGCGGCGAGGACCTCAGAGTCAGCGACGGCAGGATAAGCTTCAGCGGGGACGAAAATGTCCTCGCAAGAGCAAACCTGTGCCTTTCCACCGCAGAACGTGTTCTGATAGAGCTCAGCGAATTCAGGGCAACTACCTTTGAGGAGCTTTTTCAGGGCGTCAAGTCTGTTCCGCTTGAGGAGTTCATCTCCGCAAAGGACGCTTTTCCCGTCAAGGGATATTCACTTAATTCCGCCCTTCACAGCGTTCCGGACTGTCAGGCTATCGTCAAGAAGGCTGCAGTTGAAAGGCTGAAGTCAAAGTACGGCATAAGCTGGTTCGACGAAACAGGTCCGACAGTGCAGATACAGTTCAGCATACTGAAAGACGTTGCCACGCTTTACCTCGACACAAGCGGTGCGGGTCTCCATAAGCGCGGCTACAGGCGCAATTCCAACGCTGCTCCTATCAAGGAAACTCTCGCGGCAGGTATTATCGACCTCGCCCGCGTTCGTCCCGGCTCAACCGTCTGCGACCCGTTTTGCGGAAGCGGTACGCTGCTTATCGAGGCAGCTCTGAAAGCCCTGAAGATAGCTCCCGGTATCAACCGCAGATTTTCCGCCGAGAAATGGGGCTGCTTCAATGAAAACGTTTGGCGCAAGGAACGCAGCCGCGCTCTCGAGGCAGTTGACAAAAAGGCTGAATTCCATGCGATAGGTGCCGATATCGACGATGCTGCAGTGGCTCTTGCTCTCGACAACGCTCATAAAGCGGGAATAAGGTCCCGCGTTACTATCGAACAGGCTGATATCTCAGCCTTCCGCCAGCCGGAAAATTCGATCGTTATCTGCAATCCTCCGTATGGCGAAAGACTCCTTGAGCTCCGCGAGGCTGAGGATATCTACCGGAGAATGGGAAGGGTGCTCGGCAAGGGCGGCGACCGTCAGTCCTACATAATCTCTCCCCACGAACAGTTCGAGAACTTCTTCGGCGAAAAGGCAAAAAAACGCCGGAAACTCTACAACGGCATGATAAAGTGCCAGCTGTATATGTACTTTTAGGTGAGAATATGGAAATTATTATTGTTATACTCTGCGCGGTGCTCGTTCTGCTCGCAGTGCTGATACTTGTTAAGCTTAACGCTCCAACCGGCGACGGTATCAACGACGAGCTGAAAAAACTGCTCGAAAGCTCACGAAGCGAAAATGCTTCCTCAAACCGTCAGCTCCGCGAGGAGGTCTCAGCAAACGTTCAGCTAAGTGTGAAAAACCTCGGTGATATCCTCAGCTCCGGTCAGAAGGCTTCCGGAGAATCGGTCTCTGAACAGCTGAAACTGCTTGAAAACCGCTTCAAGACCCTCGAAACTTCAAATGAACAGAAGCTCGAGGCGATGCGCCTCACTATGACCCGCCACCTGACTGGTATTCAGGAGGAAAACTCAAAGAAACTCGAAGCGATCCAGGCTACCGTCAGCGAAAAGCTCGAAAGCAAGATGAATGAATCTTTCAGGCTTGTCAGCGAAAGGCTCGAACAGGTCTACAAGGGACTCGGTGAGATGCAGACTATCGCAGCCGGCGTCGGTGACCTCAAGAAAGTGCTCTCAAATGTCAAGAACCGCGGTATCCTCGGCGAAATACAGCTCGGTGCAATACTCGAGGATATACTCATCCCGGAGCAATATGACCGCGAGGTCCCCACAATACCCGGCAGCTCAAACAGGGTAGAATTTGCTGTGAAGCTCCCCGGCGGCACGTCCGGCAGTACGATCTACCTGCCTATCGACTCAAAGTTTCCGGGTGATACCTACGCGGCCTTGCAGGACGCTTATTCTTCCGGTGACCCGGCTGCTGTTGCTGATGCAAAGAAAATGCTCATCAATGCTGTAAAAAAATCAGCAAAGGATATCCGCGAAAAATACGTTCAGCCACCTTATACAACGAATTTCGGCATCATGTTCCTCCCCTTCGAGGGACTTTACTCTGAGGTGGTCAGCAGCGGCATAACTGAAACGCTCCAGCGTGAGTTCAGTGTGACCGTCGCCGGGCCTTCAACTATGGCAGCAACCCTCAATGCCCTGCAAATGGGCTTCCGTACCCTCGCTATCCAGCGCAAGAGCGATCAGGTCTGGGAAATACTCGGGGCTGTGAAATCTGAGTTTATCACGTTCAGCAAGGCTCTTGAGGAAACTCAGAAACATATCAAAAAAGCCGACGATGATCTTGAAAAGCTCGTCGGCGTGCGTACAAGACAGATAAACCGCAAGCTCAGCAGGATAGAGGCTCTCGACTCCACTGAGGAGCTGCTCAGCGAAGATTAACAATAAGCTCCGTTCTGCGGAGCTTTGTTTTTGCCGGAGGTATTATGGATCAGAAACTAAAGCGTACTCTGCTGCATTTTTTCTTCCCGAACCGCTGTCCGGTGTGCGGGGAAGTGATCGGTGCTATGGATAGCTTCTGCAAGAACTGCGAGGAAAAGCTCAATGTCTATACCGGCAGTTTTTCCATTCGCGGTGCTTCCGGCACCGCAGCAGCTTTCATCTATGACAAAAATATCTCCCCTGCTGTTATCCTGCTCAAAAACGGTATCTGCGGCAATGCCGCCTATGCGCTCGGAAGGGCGGTTGCCGGAACTGTGCAGAATAGCAGCTTTGAAGGCTTGCCGGATGTAATTATGGCAGTGCCGATGCACAGAACTGACCGCCGCAGACGTGGATATGATCAGGCTTTTCTGATCGCAAAAGAGGCTTCGGAAGTCCTCGGTATCCCCGTCGCCAAGAGCTGGATCGTAAAACACAAACATACCGCTCAGCAGAAGCACCTGAGCCGCCTTATGCGCCGGAAAAACCTCTCAGGAGCGTTCTGCGCGGCACATCCGGAGCTGATCCGAGGCAAGAAGATCCTGCTCGTCGATGACGTTTCGACCACCGGTTCTACCCTTGAAAATATTACCGCACTTCTTCTGGAAAACGGCGCTGAGGCTGTGTACTGTGCTGTCGCGTGCAAAACCCTTCCACATAAACTGCGGGAGAACTGATTTCCCCAGTGCAACATTATTTGACAACCGGCTCAGACTGAGTTATAATACTTTATGGATCCCGCCGGATGACCCGGCTTTCATTTCTGGAGGTAAAATATGGATAAGGAAATTTTCAGCAAATACAGGATAATCGACGCTCACGCACATATCTTCCCCGAGAAGATCGCCGAAACCGCTACCGTGAATATCGGACATTTCTATGACCTGCCGATGAGCGGCTGCGGCATGAGCCAGAAGCTTCTTGAAAGCGGCAGACGTATCGGAGTTGTAAAATATCTCGTCTGCTCAACTGCTACCGCTCCACGACAGATCAGCTCGATAAACACCTTCATTGCGGCTGAATGTGCTGAAAATCCCGAGTTTATCGGCTTCGGCACCACTCATGCAGAATCGGAGGACATCCAGGCTGACGTTGAGCAGATAATCAAACTGGGACTGCACGGCGTAAAGCTTCACCCGGATTTTCAGAAGTTCAATGCCGACTCCCCTGAGGCTTACAAGATATATGAGGCTATCGAGGGAAAACTTCCTCTGCTCATTCACTGCGGCGACAACCGCTATGACTTCTCCGCTCCGCAGAGGATCGCCAATATCCACAGGGACTTCCCGAAGCTAAAAATTCTCGCCGCTCACCTCGGAGGCTATCAGCGCTGGGATGAAGCTGAAAAGTGCCTGAAAGGCGATGATACGCTTAAATTTGACGTCAGCAGCTCACTTGCATTCATGTCCCCGGAGCGTGCCGGTCATATAATACATACCTACGGCGCTGAGAACTGCTTTTTCGGCTCGGATTTCCCGATGTGGAGCCATGAGGACGAGCTTGAACGCTTCCTCGCTATCGGACTTACTGAGGACGAGAACCGCAGGATACTTGCCGGAAATATCATCAGTTATCTTGATATATGAACATAGGGTGCGAATATCACCCCCTAAAATAAAAGCTCCCGGAAGGATCATTCCTCCGGGAGCTTCGCTTTTATCAGTCTGCCATAAATACTGCAAATGCCTTGTATGCCATGTAAGTGTCGATCTTGGAAACTATCTCATAGGGCGCGTGCATAGAAAGCACCGGTACACCCATATCTATCGTGTCAACGTTGAGGTTGGCGATATATGCTGCAACGGTACCGCCGCCGCCCTCGTCTACCTTTCCAAGCTCGCCGGTCTGCCAGATAACGTTGTTGGCATCCATGAGAAGTCTGATACGTCCCGCGAATTCGGCTGAAGCGTCAGATGTACCTGACTTTCCGCGTGCGCCGGTATACTTCGTTATGCACACGCCCTTGTTGATATAAGCACAGTTGTTGCGCTCATTGACCTCCGGGAAGGTCGGGTCAAATGCCGCATTTACGTCCGCAGACAAGCACTCAGATGCAGACAGTACAGTCCTTCCGTCCGAACCGAGAGCCTCTGCAAGATCATATATGAAATACTTGAGGTATGCTGAACAAAGTCCGGTATTTCCGTCGCTTCCGATCTCCTCCTTGTCAGTAAGAACGGTCACTACGGTATGCTTCGGAGCCTTGCAGTCTATAGTTGCAGTCAGCGCAGGATATGCACAAACCCTGTCATCATGTCCGTATGCGCCGATCATGCTCCTGTCAAAGCCGATATCCTTAGCCTTGAACGCCGGTACTGCTTCAAGCTCAGCCGAGATGAAATCAGCCTCTATAATGCCATACTTCTCATTGAGAATACGCATAATATTGAGCTTTACAGCGTTGCTTGCCTCATCATCACGGAAAGGACGCGAGCCGATGATTATGTTCAGATCCTCGCCCCTGATAGCCGTTGCAAGCGGACGCTTCATCTGCTCGTTTGCAAGATGCGGAAGAAGGTCACTTACACAAAATACCGGATCAGCCTCATCCTCACCGATGTTAACGGTAACTGAGCTGCCGTCAGCCCTTATGATAACTCCGTGAAGCGAAAGCGGGATAGTTGTCCACTGGTACTTTTTTATACCGCCGTAATAATGTGTCTTGAAGTAAGCGGTCTCGTTGTCCTCATAAAGCGGGTTCTGCTTCATATCAAGGCGCGGAGAGTCTATGTGAGCTGCACAGAGGCGAACACCTTCACTGACAGGCTCGGTACCAATAACTGCGATAAGTACAGCCTTGCCGCGGTTCACACGGTATATCCTGTCACCGGCTTTGAGAGCCATACCAGCAGTGTACTCCGTGAAGCCATTTTCTCTGAGCATCCTGACTGCCTCCGTAACTGCCTCGCGCTCGGTCTTGGCAGCGTTCATAAAGCTCTTGTAGCCCTCACAGTATTCATCGCACTGAGCGATCTCCTCGTCAGTAAGTCTGAATACTCCGTTCTTTTTCTGCATCAGGAGCTTCTCTCTGAGCTCCTTTGCTGCACTGTTTTTTTCTGACATATTATCTGCTCCTTTCAGCTAATTGCTCACTCCGCACAGCCGCTCGTTATATTCTCGTGCTCGCGGGTCATATACATATCCCTGATCTTGTCGGAGACCTCCTTCGAGATCTCGTTGACCCTGGAAAGCTCGCCGTCGTTATGTATGATATAGTCCGAATGGCTCTCAAAAAAATCCTCGTCAAGCTGAGAGTTCATCCTCCTCTGTGCCTGCTCGGGAGTGAGCCCGTCGCGTGAGATTATTCTTTTTTTGCGTAATTCAGCCGGCGCAAGAACTGAGATTATTATCTCACAGAAGTCATCTGCACGGCTCTCAAAAAGGGTTGGGGCATCAAGAAGTATAAGCTTTTCCCCATGCTCAGAGAAACGCCTTATGCTCCTGAGGATCTCGCCGGTGATATAGGGGTATACGATCGTATTGAGAGTCTCGAGCTTTGCCTTGTCTGAGAATACTATCCCGGCAAGTGCTCTGCGGTCAAGGGTATCATCACTGCTCAGAACATCGTTCCCGAAGAAGTCAACTATCTCGTCAAGACACCGCGAGCCCTTCTCCACGACCTTTCTTGCGACCATATCCGCATTTATCACGGCAAAGCCGTTCTCAGAGAATATGCGTGAGACCGTGCTTTTCCCGGCTCCTGTCTGACCGGTAAGCCCAACAACCATCACTCCGTGAAGACTGTTCATACCCTTATCACCTCAAATCCCGCCGCCCTTATAAGGCGGTTATATACTGCAAGTCCCATGCCCTCCGGTGAGGGTGCGCGGACGTATACCTTCTTTGCACCTATCTCGTCAAGCTCCCTCAGGCGCTGAAACAGCAGATGAGCCTGCTGAGCGCTGTCTGCGCCGTATGTCATATACCTGTAGGGGAAGCTCTCTGCATCGCCATCAAATATCAGTGCGAATACCCCCTCGCCCTGACTGCCTCCGACCAGCTCCGTGAAGCCTCTGATGCCGCCATCAACCATGATGATATCAGCCTTTGGCGAATAGTGCTTGTATTTCATACCAGGCGAAGCTACTCTTGCTCCTGCCTCGACCTCGCTGAGTATCGCCGGGTCGATCACGACCTCATCGCATACCTCCAGCAGCATTCCCCTTGTCACAGCGCCCGGACGAAGTATCCGGACTGACCTGCTGCTGTCGAATGATATCACTGTTGATTCAACCCCGAATTCCGACTGTCCTCCATCAACAACGGCAGCTATCCTGCCGTTCATATCACTGATAACGTGCTGTGCTGACGTCGGGCTCGGATAGCCTGACGTATTCGCCGATGGTGCAGCTATCGGGCAGCCCGAAAGCTCTATGATACTGTGCATCACCCTATGTGACGGCACCCTTATACCGACTGTGTCAAGTCCTCCGGAGGTCACCATTGGTATCCTGTCGTTCTTCGGCAGAACCATTGTAAGCGGTCCCGGACAGAATCTCTCCGCAAGCTGCCATGCAAGCTCCGGTATATCCGAAGTATATCCCACAGCCTGTGAAAAATCTGCAAGATGAACGATAAGCGGATTGTCGGCAGGTCTGCCTTTTGCGGCAAATACAGCTCTTACGGCATCCTCATTGGCGGCGTCCGCGCCAAGTCCGTAAACTGTTTCGGTAGGGATGCCGACTATACTGCCGTTCCTGATAAGCTCAGCGGCCTTTTTCAGGTCGGAAAGGCAGTCGCTTAATATAAGTGTATCCATATTCCTACGCTTCCTGATTTGCAAGCTTTGCAGCCTGATCTGCGGTTGCAAGAGCGTCAAATACTTCATCAAGATTTCCGTTGAGAACGTCCTCGAGCCGGTAGAGTGTTAGTCCTATGCGGTGGTCAGTGAGTCTTCCCTGCGGATAGTTATACGTCCTGATGCGCTCCGAGCGGTCACCTGTGCCGACCTGATTCTTTCTTTCCGAAGCGATCTTAGCGTTCTGTTCCTCCTGCATTGCTTCATATATCCTTGAACGAAGGATCTTCATTGCCTTGTCCTTGTTCTTATGCTGGCTTCTCTCGTCCTGGCACTCCACAACCACATTTGTCGGGAGGTAGGTTATACGCACGGCAGACTCTGTTTTATTTATATGCTGTCCGCCTGCTCCGCTTGCGCGGAAATAGTCTATTTTAAGGTCAGTAGGGTCAATTTCAAGCTCGACCTCGTCTGCTTCGACAAGCACCGCCACAGTTACCGTAGAAGTGTGTATGCGTCCCTGGGATTCAGTCTCGGGAACTCTCTGCACACGATGCACTCCGCTTTCATACTTCAAGCGTGAGTAGGCACCTTCACCCTCAATTGAGAAGCTTATCTCCTTGAAGCCGCCAAGCTCCGTGGGATTCGCGCTGAGCACTTCCTGCTTCCAGCCTCGTGCCTCAGCGTACATCGTGTACATACGGTAGAGGGAATTTGCAAAGAGCGAAGCCTCCTCGCCGCCTGCGCCGCCTCTTATCTCGATTATAACGTTCTTGTCATCGTTGGGGTCCTTCGGAAGAAGCAGCACCTTCAGCTCCTGTGAGGCAACCTCCATTGCACTGCGTGACTCCTCCAGCTCAGTCTGAGCCATTTCCCGGAAATCCCTGTCAAGTCCGCCGCCGTCAAGCAGCTCCTTAGCCTCGTCAAAGGAAACCTTAGCCCGCTTGTATTCTCGGAACTTCTCAATTATCGGCGTCAGGCTCTTGAACTCCTTCATGAGCTGCGCGTACAGCTTATTATCGGCAATGACCTCCGGGTCGGAAAGCTTATCACTTATCTCGCCGTAACGCTGCTCCATTACTTCAAGCTTTTCAAACATTCCAAAACTCCTGTCCTGTTATATATTAATGTATGCAAGAACAGCGAGCCTATCCCTCGTCGGCGTGCTTTACTGAGCGTATGCTCTTTTCGATCTTATTGCGCGGTACCATGAACTCGCGCGAGCACTTTACGCACCTTAGGCGGAAGTCCATTCCGGATCGTATCACGAACATCTCGTTCGCACCGCACGGATGATTCTTTTTCATTGTGAGCACATCGCCCGGTCTGATGTCCAAAACGTTCCCCTCCTCCGGTCACTGTCAGCACCGCTCAGCAGGCTGACTTGAAAAAATCGTACATTTCACATTATACCTCAAAACAGTCCATAAATCAATATTTAAACGGTATATTTTTTTGATTTTGTGGAAAAATAATAAAAACCAACCCATAAACATATTGAAGTCTACTAATTTTAGGAAGTCCTCCGTTACGTTCCTGCAACGTCCGACTGTACTTCCGGGAAAATTGAAAGGATAAACTATGATAGCCAGAATATCAGCAGAATTTGAGACCCCGGAGCTTGCCGAGCTTGCTGTCAAAAAGGTCCGCGAAAAGGTCGGCAGCGTGTATTCCTCCGGACTTATGTACAACAGGCGCTCCGACGAGGCGGTCAAGCTGCGCGGAGGCTGTATTTATACAGTTATCCCGACCGCAGTCACCACTCACAACTACATTACTGCCGTCATGGAATCCCCCGCCTCCGAGGACGTGATACCGGAACCATCACGCCGGAGAAATACCCGGATATACGTCATCTGCGAGAAGTCTCAAACCTCTGCGGTAAAGGCTGTTTTCAACGCTATGGGCGGTCTGTCAGTGACCTCGTCTGAATAATAGCATATCCTCCGCCTCCTGTGCATATAATCAACTATCAAAGCTATTGGAGGTATAAATATGAACTTTAAACCTGAAGGAGCCCTCATAAATTCTCCCGAAAATCAGCGCTGCATCTCCTCGCCGGAGGGCCTGAGCGAGGCTCTCGAAAAGGGCTTTATCCTCGAAGCGCGGGCTGTAATGTGTACCGGCTCACACGACCTCATTGTTGAGCTGCCATGTGCTGCCGGGATCATCCCCCGCGAGGAGGGCGCTGTCGGCATTGCTGAAGGCACTACCCGCGATATTGCGATAATTTCAAGGGTCAACAAGCCTGTCTGCTTCAAGATAAAGGAACTCACACTCGGCGACGACGGCAAGGTTACCGCCATCCTCTCGCGTCGTGCCGCACAGGAGGACTGTCTCACAAGCTATATCTCAGCCCTTCACTGCGGGG
Organism: uncultured Ruminococcus sp.; assembly: GCA_946629405.1. The sequence continues at coordinate 3,523 of CAMOXW010000100.1, read as the reverse complement.
ATGTCATAGACGCACGGGTCACCCACCTCGAGCAATTCGGCTGCTTTGTCGATATAGGCTGCGGTATCCCTTCCCTCATACCGATAGATGCGATCTCGGTCTCGCGTATCTCTCACCCCTCAGACCGCTTCCGTACAGGCCAGTACATCAGAGCTGTTGTTAAGTCCCGTGACAGTGGAAGGATCTGCCTCTCACACAAGGAGCTGCTCGGAACATGGGAACAGAACAGCTCCCGGTTTTCCGCCGGTGAAACGGTCTCCGGTATCGTCCGCTCAGTCGAGGAATACGGCGTTTTTGTCGAGCTTACGCCGAATCTCGCAGGGCTTGCCGAGCCTAAAGAAAACATATCTCCCGGTCAGCGTGTAAGCGCGTACATCAAGGCGATACTACCAGATAAAATGAAGATAAAGCTCGTTATCGTGGATGTCTGCGAGGAAAGCAGTTTTCTCCCCGAGCCGGAATATTTCATAAATGACGGACATATCTCCGAATGGGTCTACTCCACCCCCGTCTCAGGAAAGCAGATCATCTCAAGGTTTGAATAAACACAAAAGGGCGCAGTTATGCGCCCTTTGTTTATTATAGATCATCATCGGATCAGAATGCGATCTCCTCTGCGATCTTGTGAAGCTTGATATCATAAGGCTTCTGCATTGAGAGAGCTTCCTGGATATCATAGTCAACGAGCTTGCTGTCCTTGATGCCTACAACGCGGTTGCCGATACCCTGCTCAAGCAGTTCAACTGCATAATAGCCCATTCTGGTTGCCTCAACTCTGTCTCTTACTGTAGGCGAGCCGCCTCTCTGAACGTGGCCGAGAACTGTAGCTCTTGCCTCGATGTGGGTTTTCTCCTGGAGAGCGGTCGCGATCTCCTGAGCGTGACCGATTCCCTCTGCTACGATAACTACGAAGTTCTGCTTGCCCTTAGACTTCTTCTCAAGCATTGTCTTTGCAATTGCATTAAGGTCGTAGGGAACTTCCTTTGTGATGATATCAGTAGCACCGCAGGCAATACCTGTATTTACTGCGATATGACCTGCACCTCTGCCCATTACCTCAACAACAGAGCATCTGTCGTGGGACTGGGAGGTATCACGGAGCTTGTCCACCATTTCCATAGCGGTGTTCATTGCTGTATCAAAACCGATAGTATATTCTGTGCAGGCTATATCATTGTCGATAGTTCCGGGAAGACCGATGCAGAGCACACCCTGTGCTGAAAGGTCAGCCGCGCCTCTGAATGAGCCGTCTCCGCCGATAACAACAAGACCCTCGATACCAAGCTCGTCGCACCTTGCCTTACCCTTTGCAACGCCCTCAGCAGTTCTGAATTCAGGACACCTTGCTGTATAGAGGATCGTTCCGCCTCTGTGGATTATATCAGAAACGCTTCTCTCGTCCATCTGGAAGATATCGCCGCTGATGAGACCGGTATAGCCTCTGCGGATGCCGTAGACCTCCATACCCTTGCTGATAGCCGATCTTACTACAGCTCTTACAGCAGCATTCATTCCGGGAGCGTCTCCTCCGCTGGTCAATACACCGATTTTCTTGATCATAAATATTCTCCATTCTGCACATGGCGTTATATTATTCACTTACAGCAGGTCTCTGCCGTAACATAATTCCATACAATATATATTGTACTACTTTGCTGAAAAATTGTCAAGGGGGATTTCTCATATTTTTGCTCAATTCAGCAAAAATCTTCTTTTCACACTATGAGTCCCACCTGCGATGCTCCGAAAAGCTCCGAAAGCTCGCCCGAAGACTGAGCCGAAATTCCCAGTGTCAGCTTATTTTTAGGCATAACAAGCTTTTTCCGGTCAGTGAGATAGAAGCATACCGGCGTGTTTCCGGGATATTTCGCGCATATCCGGACAAGCTCAGGGCTGACTGATGCCTTTTCCGATGCCGTCTTAATGCAGAGCTTCATGTTCTCCGTCATCCTGCCAAGCTCCTCCTCAGCGGCGATCGAGCCGCATATCACGCTTACGCTATCGTCCTTCACGGAAAGCTTGCCGCTTATCATAATTATCCTCTCGGGAGCAAGCTTTGCCGCGCTTATAGCAAACAGATCAGGAAATACGACCGCTTCGGTCTCGCCTGTGTCGTCCTCGACCGTCAGGAAGCTCATCTTGTCACCTTTTTTAGTGGTATGCAGCTTACGGTCAGTTATGCTGCAAAGCAGTCTCACCTGTTCGCCGTCGCGGACACTCTCCGTATCAGATATCTCAGCGATCCGCTTTGCGTGCATGAGCGATGCTAAATAGGCAAATTCATCAAGTGGGCTGCCGGTGATGTACATACCTGCCGCTTCCTTCTCCATTGCCAGAAGCTTCCGGCGCTCAAATTCGGGTCTCGGAGGAATACGGATGTTAAGCTCGGAGCTGTCCTGTGCTTCAAGAAGGTTAAGCTGACCGTCGATGATACCGCGGCTGCCTGAGGCTGTGAGGTCCATTATCATGTCGTAGTTTTCAGCCATCTGCCTGCGGTTCAGTCCGAGACCGTCGAGTGCTCCCGCCTTGATGAGATTTTCAAGAGCCTTCTTGTTGAGCTCCCTGCCGCTCAGCCGCTCGCAGAAGTCCTGCAAGCCGGTGTATCTTCCGTTGACTGAACGTTCCTGTATTATCCTGTCGGCAAGTCCGCTTCCGACGTTCTTTACTGCAAGCAGTCCGAAATACATCATTCTGCCGGAATATCTGAAATTCTTCGTGCTCATATTGACATCCGGGCGGTGCATCTCTATGCCGGCGCTGCGGGTCGCTGAAATGTACTCTGCAAGCTTTCCGGTCATGCCCATTACACTTGACATAAGCGCTGCCATATACTCACCGCAGAAGTGATATTTCAGATATGCCGTCTGATACGCAAGATAAGCATAGGCGGCTGCGTGTGACTTGTTGAAAGCATACGAGGCAAAGCTCACCATTTCGTCAAATATCTCATTGGCTGTACTTTCAGGGACACCGTTTTTACGCGCTCCCTCAACAAAACATTCGCGCTCGCGGAGCATCACATCGTGCTTCTTCTTAGCCATTGCCCTGCGGACGATATCCGCGTGACCGTACGAATACCCCGCTACCTTGCGGCATATCTCCATGACCTGTTCCTGATAGACCATACAGCCGTAGGTATTCTTCAGGATCGGCTCCATCAGAGGATGTGCGTATTCGATATTGCCCTCATGCTTGCCGCGGATATAGCGCGGTATCTGCTCCATCGGACCCGGACGGTACAGGGAAATACCTGCGATCAGATCTTCGAAGCAGTCGGGACGAAGCTGCATCATAAACTGTCGCATGCCCCCGGATTCGAGCTGGAACACGGCGTCCGTATCGCCCGACGCGATCATTTCCCAAACAGCAGGGTCGTCGAAATCGTTTTTTGAGAAATCGGGAACCGGTTTCCCCTCCTGACTGATGAAATCGAGTGTATCGCGAATGATCGTGAGCGTACGCAGCCCCAGAAAGTCCATCTTGAGCAGACCGAGCTCCTCAAGCGTTGTCATCGGGAACTGGG
>CAMOXW010000099.1 GCA_946629405.1 uncultured Ruminococcus sp. | reverse complement strand
CATTGGTCATATTTGTCGAGGTACGGTTGTACTTCACAGCGCCGCGGAGTGCATCCGCGAGCTGCTTGCGCTCATCGGTGCCGACATTAAGGGCAAGGTTGACAAGATCGACCTGATCTATCTTTGAGCTTTCAGCAAATTCGCGGGTAGCATATCTTGCATCGGAAAGCTCCTTGTACTCTTTGGCGTCGATCTTGTTTGAGACAGACTTTGAAAATGCTGTGAGCTTTGAGGGCACGGTATTAGCGAATTCTGCGAGGTCAATGATAGAAAGCGTTGTCTTCTGCCCCTTGCATTTCCTTCCGCACTCGGTAACAAAGTCGTCGATGATATTCTTTCCGATATCAAGGGTAGGCATTGAGGTATCATTTCCCAGAGCCTTGAGCCAGTTTGTATAGTACCAGCCTATACCGGGCTCGGTCTCCTCGGAGGCGATGAGGTAGTCTGCATAGTCGTTCAGCATGAGGGCATTCTCGGCTGTTGCCATGAGACAGGCGTCGAAGCCGATGAAATCGAACTTCACACCGCCGTTTTTCAGGGCCTTGTTAATGCCTGCGAGGTCCATAGAGCCGCTGCTCTTGTTCTTCTCATCGTAGCCGTAGCCGCTGACTGAGCCGCCGCCGTGATCCCAGAAAATAAGGTCGTTTCTGTTTGCCGGAAAGTTGCTGCTGCAATAGCTGATGAACGAGGAGAGCGTATTCGGATCGGTCATGACCTTGCTGCCGTCGTTGTCAACAAGGCACTCGAGCCTGCCGTTCTTAATGCTGTATATCTGGTTTTTCGAGCTGCTTATCGCGCTTGTTTTCCATTTGGAGCAGCCGCCGGTGTAGACGATTATATTGACATTATCGCCGAGGGAGGTGCTTGCCTGGCGCATTTCCTCCATATCGGACGAAGCCATGCCGTACTTGGACTCGAGGTCCGTGCCGCACATATAGACCATGAGGGTGACCTTGTCCTGCCCATTTCCCTTGATGACGGTGCGTTTAGCGCGGGAGCCGTTTGCAACGGAGGTATCAGCTGAGGTCTCGGCACTTGCGGAATAGCCTCCCGACGATGAAGAAGAACCTGAGTCGTCATTGCTGCTCCCGCCGCCTCCGCCGAGGAGACCTCCGAGACCGCCGCCCTTCATGAGCAGCATTGCTATAATCAGGATGAGCGCGCCGCCTCCGCCGCCGATAGCCGCACGTTTTCCGGTCGAGCTTCCGCCTCCGGATGAAGGTCTTGAATAGTCGTGGGAGCCAACTCTGCCGGTACCGAGGCCGTCGCCTCTTTTATTGACTCCGGAACTGTTGCCGGTGACATTTTTCTTACGTCCCTGCGGACGGTTTTTCTGCTCCATAGTAGCCTCCATGAAATTAATACTATTAACTATAAAAATTTATTCCCATTATATTTTACACGTTTTCTCCTGAATTGTCAAGGCGGTCTTTGTGTACTGATGCTTTAGTTATGTCTTTGTGAGCTGCCGCCTTGATTCTCAATAGTTTCAAGAATAACGGTAAATTCGCTGCCGACGCCGGGCGATGAACGGACAGTGACCTCCCCCCCGCTTATATCGACTATCCGCTTCACAAGAGCAAGCCCGAGACCGTTTCCCCTGACCGCATGAGATGTGTCGCCCTGATAGAACTTATCAAAAATATGCTGCATTGTCGCCTCGTCCATTCCGCAGCCGGTGTCCGCGACCGTCACAATGGCAGCTCCGGAAGCCTTTTTCAGCCGGACGGTTATTTTTCCGCCGACATCTGTGAACTTCGCCGCATTCGAGAAAAGGTTGTTCCAGACAAGCGACATCAGCTGCTCATCAGCCTGTATTACAGCATCCTCGTCAAGCTCCGCCTCTATTTCAAGTGATTTTTCCTCGAACCTCATCTCATAGCCGAGCAGACACTCCCCCACCTGCACGCTCAGGTCATAGGGCTTGTTTTCGGGGAATATCTGCTGATTCTCAAGCTTGTTGAGCTTCAGTATATTCGACACGGTCTCAGCAAGTCCGTCAGCCGACGCCGATATTGCATCGAGATACTCCGCGCGCTCCTCCTCGGGAAGTCCCTCAGGCCGCAGCAGCTCGGTGTAATTCTGTATTACCGCAAGCGGAGTTTTCATTTCGTGCGAAACGTTCGACACGAAGTCTGTCCGCAGCGTTTCAACTCCGTCAAGCTCTGCCGCAAGCTGGTTTATGTATTCTATTATAACGTTGTACTGATTCTCAGGGGCAAGCATTTTTACCCGTTCTATCCTTGCAGAAAAATCGCCGTTTGAGAGCTGTTCAAGCCCGGAAACGATACGGTTCACCGGCTCCTCGACCGTGAGCTTCCTCCGGAGTGCGTCCGCAAGCCAGAAAATCAGTGTTATGAAAACCGTGTTGCCGAAGTTGGCAAGCGCTGCCAACCACAGCTTCGACCGGGGTATATCAATGTCCGCAAACCTGAAAAAAAGTATGAACGAAACAGTCACCACAAAAGCGGTCGCCAGCAGCATTCCTGCCAGAAACAGCAGGGAGAACCTCGCGGGACGCCATTTTTTCTCACGCTTCATTTAAGCACCGCCTTGTAGCCGAGCCCGTAGACCGTCACTATCTCGAAATCATCGCAGCCCTCGAATTTCTCGCGGATTCGCCGCATATAAACATCCACTGAGCGCAGCCCTGACGAGGACTCGATATCCCAGAATTCATTCATGAGCTGAGAGCGCGAAAAGGTCTTTTTCGGGTAGGAGAGCAGCTTGTACAGAAGGTTGAATTCGCGCACTGTAAGCTCGACAGGCTCACCGTTGTATACAGCGCTGTTCTCATCAGCGTTCATAACAAGTTTTCCGACGGTCAGTATCTTCGAGCTGCTGATGTTTGCCCTTCGCAGCAGAGCTCCGATCTTCAGGCTCAGCGCACCGAGGTGTATCGGCTTGACCAAATAGTCATCAATCCCTGAATCATAGCCCTTCTGCATGGACTCGAAGTCATCACGGGCCGTCATAAATAGAATAGGTATCGTCTTGTTAAGGCTCCGCACAGTTTCCGCAAACTCAAAGCCGTCTATCTTCGGCATCATAATATCAGAAATGATAAGGTCGAACTCATTGCCGTACAGCGCGTCATAGGCGCTTGCCGCGTCAAGACAGCCGGTGGTCTCATAGCCGTTCCTTCCGAGGTAGGTGCAGACGGTCTTGTTGAGTTCCTTATCATCTTCAACCACAAGTATCCTGAACATAATGACCTCCGTTTTTTCTTTAATTGTAGCAGAAAAAGCCCGTCTTGTCAACAGGCAGCCGCGAGCCTACCCACGGCAGCAGCATTTACTTCCGTGGGCGAAAGCAGACTTCCGGTTTGTAAGGACAGAGCGAGTTTACGAGCGACAACGTGGAAGCCCGCGGTGGCTCACCGCTGGTGCAAAATATCATTGACAGAGTACGGCATTTATGTTATAATATACTTAATATAAGCGAAAGGAGCTTACCATGAAGATCAAACATTTAAAAAAAGCTGCTGCTCTCGCCCTCTCGGGAGCTATGCTGCTGACTGCCGCTCCACCTCGGATCAACTCCGACGCTGCTGCGAAGAAGTCCCGCGTTTCCGTCCATGACCCCTCTATTATCAAGGACGGCAGCACCTACTACGTTTTCGGCTCGCATATCGATGCCGCAAAAACCAACGACCTGCAAAACTGGAAGACCTTCACAAACGGCTATGCTGCCACAAATAATGTGGAGTTCGGCAGCCTCTCACAGAACCTCAAAAAAGCCTTTGAATGGTGCGGAGAGGACCTCGAGGACTGTGAAGGCGGCTTCTCAGTCTGGGCACCGGACGTCATCTGGAACCCCGATTTCCAGAACTCAGACGGCACTAAGGGCGCCTATGTCATGTACTTCTGCACCTCGTCAACGTATATCCGCTCAGTGATATGCTTTGCTACCGCGAAAAACATCGAGGGTCCATATACCTTCGGCGATACGCTGATCTACACCGGCTTCACAAAGAACGATCAGTACGTTACAAGCCCGACCAAAAACGTCAACAAGAAGTACACCTCCACTAACATCGACGAGCTCATCGCCTCAGGCGAGGTCACGATGAACGACAGCTGGTTCAGCGGAAATAACTACAATAACCAGCTCTTTCCCAATGCGATAGACCCCACTATCTACTACGGGACCGACGGTAAAATGTACATGACCTACGGCTCATGGTCGGGCGGTATCTTCACCCTCGAGATCGACCCCGCAACAGGCAAGTGCATCCATCCCAGGACCGGTACTACCGCTGACGGACGCATGATCGACAGCTATTTCGGCACCAAGATCGCGGGCGGCTACGGGAAATCCGGCGAGGGTCCGTTCATTGAGTACAATTCAGATACCGGCTATTACTACCTCTGGACCACCTACGGCGGACTTCTTTCCAACGGCGGATACAATATGCGCGTATCACGCTCGACAAGCCCCACAGGTCCGTTTACTGACCCGGCAGGCAGGTCCGCTGTTCTCGCTTCAAACACAAGTCTTGACACCGTAGGCCTGAAGGTCATGGGCAACTACAAATTCTCCACGCTCGACAGGGCTTATATGGCTTGCGGCCACAACTCCGTCCTCCAGGACGACGACAAGCGCTGGTATCTGTTCTACCACGCCCGCTTCGATGACGGCACTGAATACCATGAGGTAAGGGTGCATGAGATGTTCTTCAACGAGGACGGCTGGCCGGTCGTTACACCGTTTGAATTCGGCGGGGACCACATCTCTCCCGGAGGCTATGACGAGGCTGATATCGCAGGCGATTATGAGTTCCTGAACCACGGGAATTCGACCGACGGTAATATCATTTCTTACCAGAATATAAAGCTCAATGCTGACCATACAATCTCCGGCGCTGCAACAGGTACATGGGCTGAGGACGCCGGAACTGCCGCTGCGGAATTTACTATCGGCGGACAGAAATACTCCGGCTATTTCATCGCGGCTGAAAATGAAAAAGGCACGAAGGTAATGTCATTCACTGCGGTCGGAAACAATAACCAGACCGTCTGGGGCGCTCAGAACAAGACTTTTACCGGAAGCGAGAGAAATTCCCCCGCTGATTATACCAACCCGGACGCTCAGCTCGTCATCGCTCCCGAAACTGCGGGCGAAGGCAGCAGCTCAGCTTATCTCAGCGGCACAGACCTCATAAGCGGTGCCACCTACTTCATCACAAACAAGAACAGCAGTCTTTCTCTCGACCTCCCCGAGGGCAAGCTCGACGAAGGCACCAACATCCAGCAGTGGGACTTCAACAAGTCGTGGGCTCAGCAGTGGAGGCTCGTTTCAGTCGATGATACATACTTCCGCATCGTTTCCCTCGGCGACGAAAGCAAGTGCGTTGCGGTAGCTGAAAAGTCAGCCAGCGACGGCGTGAATGTCGAATTGCAAGCCTATACCGGCGCCGACAATCAGCTCTTTAAGCTCGTCAGAAGCGGCACCTATTACGGTATCGTTTCAAAATGCTCCGGCGGCAGCGGCGGACTTGACGTTTTTGAATGGTCGAAGGAAAACGGCGGCAACATCAACCAGTACGCCTACCACGAATACGACTGTCAGCTCTGGAAAATAGAGCCGGTATGCCCCTATGTTCCAAGCGGGAATTACACTGTCCGCTCCCTCGGCACAGGAAGATACATAAGCCTCAGCGACAGCGGAAAGCTCGTCCAGTCTGACACTCCGGCAGTATGGAGCCTTAAACTGCTCAGCGATGCTGCTCACAGAATGAGCCCTGCTCTTCCGGACGGCATCATTCCCGACCACCCGGCATACGTCACCGTAAGAGACAACAGCTCCGAAAACCGTGCCGATTTTGTTTGTACGGTCCCCTACAGCGATGACGATTCAAAGCTCAGGCTCATCAGCAACAAGAACGGCACCTACAGCCTTCTTACCCCGCAGACTGGCTATACTTCGTGCTTTGACGCCTCCGGCGACAGCGATGATATCATACAGTGGATCGCCAACGGAGCCGTAAGTCAGGACTTTATCCTCGAGCCAGCTATCGTGAAAAATGTGAAGGGCGACGTCAACGCGGACGGCGAGTTCAGCCTCGCTGATATCGTCATGATGCAGAATTACCTCCTCGGAAGGGGCTGGCTTACTGCCTGGCCAGCCGGCGACCTCTGCAATGACGGGATCATCAACGTTTTCGACATGATACTCATGAGGAGACTTGTCCTTACTCTCGGATAAACCTCCCACAGCTACAAGCTATGCCGCTGCAGATGCAGCGGCATTTTTTCATCCAAGTGCAACGTCCAGTATCATCATCAATGTGAAGCCGAGCGAGAACATCATCACCCCTGATCCCGAGCTGCCTTCCTCATACATCTCCGGGATAAGTTCTCCGACCACTACACTTATCATTGCACCCGCTGCAAAGCTAAGAAGGCATGGCATTGCCGACACGATCAGCCCTGAAAACAACAGGGTCAGGAGCGCTCCTGCCGGTTCGACAACACCTGAAAGCACTCCGTCCGTGAAAGCTCCCGGCTTTCCTTTTCCTCCGGCATGAAGGGGCATCGAGATTATCGCGCCCTCGGGGAAATTCTGTATCGCGATCCCTATAGAAAGCGCAAGCGCTCCGCCTGCCGTGACCGCCGACGAGCCCTGCCTCAGACCTGCAAAAACCGCTCCGACTGCCATTCCCTCGGGAATATTGTGAAGCGTGACCGCCAGAACGAGCATTGTCGTCCGGCTTCGTCCGCACCGCGAAGCATCGGCATTTCCAGCTTCACTGCGAAGCTGCGGGACAGCACTGTCAAGCACTCTCAGAAAAAGTATCCCTATCCAGAATCCGGCTGCTGCGGGTATGAATGCGAGCCTCCCAAGCTTCTCGGATTGCTCCATTGCCGGCAGAAGCAGGCTCCATACCGAGGCTGCTGTCATTACCCCTGCCGCAAAGCCCGTGAGAGCCCTCTGCACCGTGCTGCTGAGCTGTCCCTTCATGAAAAAAACGCAGGCTGCCCCGAGCGACGTCCCGATGAAAGGGATAAGGACACCTGCTGCTGTAATCGGAAACATATAACTCCCCTTTCCTATGCCATTATATGCAGTGCGGGAAGCTCATGTTCATCAAAAGCTATACAAAAAGCGGGTACGCGAAACCTCGCACCCGCCTTTTCTGTTATTTCTCAGCAGCTCCCTCAGGAGAAGCATCCTCCACAGTCATTTCAGCGCCAAGAAGCTGACAGTAGGTATAAAAATCCTCAGTGTAGTAATTGAACGTTCCGGTAACTGTTATCTCAGTGCCGATAGCGGGATAATCATCAGGATAGGTGTATTCACCGTCGAGGATGAACTCTATTCCCTGCGAGCAGCACGCAGCCGCGTCATTAACAAGAACTGCGTAGAATTCGCGTCCGTCAACCTCCTGATAATAGGAAAACTGTCCCCTTGCCTTGACGGTCTTCCCCACATAGGTGTCACCGTTGAAGATCATGTCATATACCTGAGCATAGACCATATCAGAACTCATATTCGTAAGGTCAATGTCAAAGCCGTCTCTTTCGCCGTCAACGGGCTTCGGGGCATATGACGAAGAAGCGTCAGCGTTTCCGCAGGCTGTAAGGGTAAGCAAAGATGTCATGAGCAATGCGCCGGCAGTTGTCTTTTTCATATTCATGCACTCCTTTTTCCGGTGAAAACCGATATGATACAGCAGATAAAAAACGCAGCAAGATCAGTCAGAACTATAGTTGAACCGACAGGTGTCGAATAGAGTATCGAGGCTATCATGCCTGTCGCGGCACATACGACCGAGATCACCGCCGAGCAGATTATTACGCTGCGGTAGCTCCTGAATATCCTCATTGCAGCCAGCGAGGGAAAAATTATCAGCGCCGAGATCAGCAGCGAGCCCACGATATTCATAGCCAGCACGATTATCATCGAGGTGATGACCGCGATGAGCAGGTTGTAGGCTCCTGCGTTCACGCCGGTGGACTTCGTGAAGCTCTCGTCAAAGGTGACGGCGAATATCTTAT
>CAMOXW010000098.1 GCA_946629405.1 uncultured Ruminococcus sp. | reverse complement strand
TGCACATCTTGATGAGTGTTCTGCCGCAGCCGCACTTCTCGCGTGTCAGCTTGCAGAGATCGCGGGTGCGGTAGCGGAGCATCGGGAAGGCTTCCTTGTCGATCGCGGTGAACACGAGCTCACCGATCTCGCCCTCGGGGAGCACCTCGCCGGTCTCCGGGTCGATTATCTCGGGGATGAAGTTATCCTCGTTGATGTGCATACCGTTCTGCTCGCTGCACTCGAAAGCTACACCGGGACCGCTTGTCTCGGTAAGTCCGTATATATCGTAAGCCTTGATGCCAAGCGACTTCTCGATAGAACGTCTCATCTCCTCAGTCCACGGCTCCGCACCGAAGATACCTGCCCTGAGGTCGATATCATCCGGAGTAAGCCCCATCTCATGCAGTGTCTCGCCTATGTAGGCTGCGTAGGAAGGCGTGCAGCAGAGTATAGTCGAATGAAGATCACGCATAAATGTTATCTGTCGCTCGGTATTTCCCGACGACATCGGCAGAGTAAGACATCCCACCTTGTGAGAGCCGCCGTTAAGGCCTGCACCGCCTGTGAAAAGTCCGAAACCGTAAGCAACCTGACAAACATCCTCGTTGGTACCGCCAGCCGCCGTGATAGCTCTTGCAACACATTCATCCCATATGTCAACATCGTGCTGTGTGTAGAATGCAACGACTCTCTTGCCTGTTGTACCGCTTGTTGAGTGTATTCTCACACATTCGCTCAGCGGCTTTGCAAGAAGTCCATAAGGATAAGCCTCCCTGAGGTCAGCCTTGCTGAGGAACGGAAGCTTGCAAAGATCCTCCGTACCCTTGATATCCTCAGGCTTTACGCCCTTTTCGTCCATTTTGTCTCGGTAATACTTAACATTGTCATAAACGTGCTGTACCTGCTTTACAAGTCGTTCGTCCTGGAGCTTTTTCATATCCTCGCGGGACATTGTTTCAATTTCTTCATTCCAATACCTTTCCATTGGCTTTCAGACTCCTTTTATAAAAGTGGACGGCATCCTTGACGTCCCTTAAAACAAATACCATTCACGGTCAGGAACCGTAAAATTCAAGGGTATCCATTATCTCATGGAACTCATCCTCATATTTATCAATTTCTTCCAGTGTATCGGTAAAGGTAAAAACATACGCCTTATTATCAGAAACACATATGAATTGATAGCATCCCAAAGAAATGTTGTACATTTCTCCTTCCAGGTACATATAATACCCTTCGGTCTCATTTGCCCTGCCCTTTTTCTGATCCTTGTATGTATAGGTCCCTGCCTCGTTGGCACAATCAACGGAATATCTGACATAAGCATCAATACCGGATATGCCTTTCGGCAGTTTAGTTGAAATAACATTAATATTGGTGCGGAAGCTGCCCGTTCCCGCACGCATAAGTATAAGGTCAGGCGAATTCAGGGAAGCAACTACGGTCTCTGTGCTTTTTTCCCATAATGAACCGTCGGCGCTGATACTGAAGCCGTCCCCGTAAAACGTCTCCCAGCCGCGGGGAATCATCCCCGGCTCAGCAGAGTAATTGCTGCTGTCATCGCTGTCGGCTTCGTATGAGTGATTTTTTATTCCCAATATATCATCGGCATTGTTGAAGCCGTTTTGACCGTTTCCGCCTCCGTCGCCACAGCCGGTAAACGCTGCAAGAAGCGAAACTGCAAGTAAAAAAGAAACCGCTTTTTTCATTTTTACCTCCGCATCAGAGATTAAGCTTACCTCGCTGCTTTTCCCAGCTCGAATGCCTTCTTGTTGAGTTCGAGGAACTTCGCCGGCACACACTGCTCAAGAGCGTTCTGCCAGAGTTCCTCAGGATAGTCGGTTATTGCCGAGAATACGCCCATGAGCACGACGTTTGAAGCCTTCGAGGTACCTGCCTGCTCCGCAAGACTGAGTGCATCAACTGCTATAAGCTCTGCTCCGGCAGCCTTTATCTTTTCCGCAAGATTCTTCGGATACTCCGCTGCACCGGTGATAACGGGCATCGGATCTATCTGCTGGGTCGAGGTTATGAGCTTTCCGCCCTTTTTCAGATAAGGCAGACACCGTGCAGCCTCCAGCATCTCAAACGAGATAACAGCGTCAGCCTCGCCCTTTTCAATTACCGGAGAATATACCTTATCTCCGTATTTTACATAGGTAACTACCGAACCTCCGCGCTGGCTCATGCCGTGGACCTCGCTGACCTTTACGTCATAGCCCTGTGCGAGCAGCACGTTTCCGAGAAGTCTTGAGGCGAGCAGCGAACCCTGTCCGCCTACGCCGACTATCATAACTGATTTAGTTTCCATTGATATTACTCCTTATGTTTCTTATTCCTGGAACTGCCGAGCTGATCGTTCACCATGTTCCTCACCTGATTCTTCATAAGCGATGCTGCACCGAGCACCGCGGATATATAGCTCTCAACGAGCGATGTGAAGAAGTTTCTCTTAACACCGAAGAAATCTATCAGGTCATAAAAATGGGTGAAGCAGTTAGCAAAGCCTGGCTCGGCAAATCCGAATGTCTTCATATTCAGCGCCTCAACGCTCCTCCGGACACTTTCCTCACTGAGGCTGGTCTCGCCCTGCGTTGCGGCAAGCACCTGCTCGTTGAGGTAGTCTATCGTATCCCGGAACGACTCCGTAAGGCTCCATGTCCAGATTATCCGCTGCGTAAGGTATACCGATACCGTCATTATGACTGTGCATATAAGTATCCCCCAGCCGCGCCGGAGCGGACGCCTCCGCGTCATTCTTCCGTAGCCCCAGACCGTACCGGCGGCAAGGAAAAAGCCCAGTATCATCGACCTTATGCCGAATCTTCCGAGGATTATCCACACCGTCATTCCCGGCAGTGAGCCGAGAAACGCTCCGAGCAGACCGTACCAGAAGCCGTGTCTGCCTTTTTCCGGCTCAGCCTGTGCCGCAGCAGTGACCTCCGGCCTGACACTGAGCTTTTCAGCCATTCGCCTCAGCTCTGTATATCAGGTCAAGGCTGCCGTCCACAAAGCCTATCCCGACAGCTGCTCTGCCGGCAAGGACTGACTTGTACCTTCCGTTTTCAAGGTATTCGCAGACCATTTCCGCGTAAAGCTCCTGTGCATGAGCGCTGCCTGTATCGTCCTCATCGGAGGTGTCCACCGTAAAAATGTCCTCCCCGGACGTCCAGACCTCATCGCACGCCCACTCCCCGCCTTCATCGGCAGGATCGAACTCTCCAGCGGCTACAAGCTGTATGCCGTAGATGTGATCCTCCTCAGATTCCACATAGAGGTTGAAGCAGAAAGCCTTTGTTTCCTCCGGCATATCGTTGTTTTCAAGCAGCTCGTCCAGCCAGCGGGCGAACTCCTCATAGATCAATAATTGTACCATTTTTGTCCTTTTTTCCCTTCGTCTTATCGCTGCTGAAAAATTCAAGCTTCCCGCAGGCGGGACATTCGTATATCCTGACCGACAGCGCTCCGGAGAGCCAGTGGTCGAGATGTTCAAAGATTATACCGCTTTTCCCGAGCTGTATCCTCTTTGTTCCCCTGTACTGGAGCCGTATATCGCAGTAGGGGCATTTCACATTCTTTATTATCATAGCATTATTACCGGTATCGTTCTGACAGCTGAAGGCTCAGGCTGCCGGATCATTCAATAGCTCCGACTCTGCACTGCTCCTGACAGATCCCGCAGCCTACGCACTGTGTATGGTCAATGACCGCCTTGCCGTCACGCATGGAGATCGCGGGACATCCGAGCTTCATACACATCTTGCAGCCTACGCACTTGTCAGTATTTACCTTGAGCGGCGGATTGTGCTTAACATATTTGAGAAGTGCACACGGACGGCGTGAGATGATGACAGAAGCCTCATCAGCAGCAAGCTCCTCCTTGATAGCAGCCTCAGTTTCAGCAAGCTTGTAAGGATCAACTACGCGCACTCTCTTGATACCGATAGCCTTGCAGAGCTCCTCAAGATTTACGGCAGCAGCCGGGTCGCCCTTGAGATTCTTGCCGGTGGTGGGGTTCTGCTGGTGACCTGTCATTCCTGTTATAGAATTGTCAAGGATTATAACGGTCGAATTTGAATTGTTGTAGGCAATGTTCACAAGTCCGGTCATACCGCTGTGCATGAAGGTGGAATCACCGATAACTGCAACGGTCTTATGCTCGGATTCAGCTCCGCGAGCCTTGTTGAAGCCGTGGAGACCGGA
>CAMOXW010000097.1 GCA_946629405.1 uncultured Ruminococcus sp. | reverse complement strand
CTGCTTGAATTCGAGCACGCTGCCTACCTCCGCGACAAAATACGCGAGCTCCAGAGCAATACATAGCCATACGAGAAAGGAACGCCATGTGAAAAAAATCAGGATACGTTACATAATCCCGGCAGGAGTGATCCTGCTCATGGTCCTGCTGAACATCATAGCAAGGCTCAGCCGTGGCTTCTCGGACTTCTATGTCACAAAGATATTTCCGGTGTTCAGCAATGTTTTTTCCTTCATAAGCGGGATATTCCCCTTCTCGGTCGGCGAGGTCATGATAATCCTGCTGATACTGCTTATCATCACCGGTTTGCCGCTGACAGCGGTACTGCTGATAATAAAGAAGGGGAAACGACGCATGATAAGCGGTATCGCTGCGCTGTCCGCACTCTGGATACTGGCCTACATATGCACCACGGAGACACTCAACTGCTTCATTATGTACCAGTGTACGCCGTTCTCCGAGCGCTACCTCAGCCACAAGGAACACACCCGCAGTGAGCTCATTGAGCTGTACAGCATCCTCATAGACAAGTCCAACGAGCTTGCTCTGCAAGTTCCCCGCGATGAGGACGGAAGATTTCACATGACCTGCAACGTTGACAAAGAAGCACGCAAAGCCATGAAACGTGCGGCGAAGGATTACCCGCAGCTCTCAGGCTATTACCCCAAAGCCAAGCCGATAAGCTTCTCGTATTTCATGAGTCAGGCAGGGCTTTCCGGAATCTACTTCCCGTTCTCATTTGAGGCAAATTACAACGACGACATGGTGCGGACGAACCTCCCCGACACCATCTGCCACGAATACGCCCACCTCAAGGGCATCATACAGGAGGATGAGGCCAACTTCATCGGCTTCGCTGCATCAATAGGCAGCGATAACGTTGAGTTCCGGTATTCCGGCTATCTTTCGGCTCTTGAATATGTCCACAACCAGATATACAAATACGATATCTCTGAGGCTTACTATCTTGACGATGAGCTGCTCCCGGAGGTACGCGCAGACTGGTTCAGGTTCCTCCCGGACGACTACTGGGAGAAGAACAGGAAAAAGGAGATAATCTCAACCGATACCGTCAGCTCAGTCTCGGAAACTGCGCTCGACACAAACATAAAAATGAACGGCAGAGAGGAAGGCACTGAGTCCTATTCCCACGTTGTAAATCTGCTGCTCGACTACTATTTTCCGGCATGACGGGGCTATGCTCCGTCTTTTTTGTGCAAGGTGTATGTACGGAGCTGTCAGTATTTGATATACCATACAAATTTAATGCTGTATGCTTTATTTATAACTTAAAATATGGTATAATTACTTTGATTTTTAGCAAGATTTAAGGGGGCTAATATGAAAAACGGAGTAAAAATGCTCGACATCGCCAACGAGCTCGGTGTGAGCGTAGTCACTGTCTCAAACGCACTCGCCGGACGCGACGGAGTCAGTGACCAGATGCGGCGGAAGATTTGCGAGACCGCCGAAAGAATGGGCTATAAGCCTTCAAATACAAAATCCGAGAAAAAACGTGACCTGATACCCAAAATAGGAAAAAACGTGGGCATAATATCCTCGGAGCGCTTCGTCGGACCAAGAGGTACTTTCTACTGGGAGCTCACCGTCAGTATCTCCAACCGCCTGTCACAGCTCAATGTGTTCACCGTCTACGAATGTGTCACCTCCGAGAACGAGCTCGGAGCCGTTCCTCCTAATATGATGACCGAAAATAAGGTGGACGGCATCATCGTTATCGGACAGGTACACCGCAACTATATCCGTATGCTCAGCACCGCCGAGATACCTGTGATTTTCGTGGACTTCTATGACAGCCGCTACAGTATAGATTCGGTGAATTCCGACAGCTACAACGGCTGCTATCTGCTCACGGATTACCTTGTCAGCATGGGACACAGGCGCATCGGATTCTTCGGCAACCTCAATGCTACGAGCAGCATCAACGACCGCTTCCTCGGCTATATGAAGTGCCTCATCGAAAACGGCATAGACTACCGCCCGGACTGGACGCTCAACGACCGCGATGAACGAGGGATCCTTTTCACAAAAATAGACTTTCCGGACGATATGCCGACCGCCTTCGTCTGTAACTGTGACGAGACCGCCTTCCGCGTGATATCAGCGCTGCGCTCGAAGGATATCCGTGTGCCGGAGGATATCTCGGTCGTCGGCTTCGACAATTATACCGTGTCGAGCATAAGCATACCGGCTATCACGACTATGGAGGTCGATATCTCAAAAATGGCTGAGGCTTCGGTAGAGCTCATGGTACGCAAGCTCGCCGACCCGACCTATACAGAGGGCAGGAAGATCATAAGCTGCCGGCTTGTTGTAAAAAACAGCGTCCTCGACATCAGCGGAGGTGAGCATAATGTTCGATAATTTCAAGGGGCACCTTTCAACGGTAACAGGCCACCGCAGAAAGGTCAGGGAGCACTGCTTCCGGGCAGGAATATACTGGCGCGGTCTGATGCACGACCTGTCAAAATTCTCACCGACCGAGTTCATCCCCGGAGTGCTCTATTTTCAGGGCGACCGCAGTCCCAACGAGCGCGAGCGTGAGGTCATGGGCTATTCAAAGGCTTGGATGCACCATAAGGGCAGGAACCGCCACCACTTTGAATACTGGACAGACTACAGCCCTGTCACCAAGAGGCTCGAACCGGGGAAAATGCCGGATGTGTTCATAATCGAGATGTTCTGCGACAGAGTTGCCGCTTCAAAAATATATAATAAGGAAAAATATACAGACGATATGCCGCTCGCTTATTTCATGAGGGCAAAGCACCGCCGCATCATCGAGGCTGAAACTGCTGCGAAGCTCGAATTCCTGCTGACTATGCTCTCAAAGCGAGGCGAGGACGAGACCTTCCGCTATATAAGGCGTCAGGTGCGCCTCGGCAGACGCGGCGCCGCCGACTGGAAGGGACTTGCAGCTTTCAGAGAAAGGAGCACTGTATGAAGCTTCTCGCTATCGACGGAAACAGCATCCTGAACCGTGCGTTTTACGGTATAAAGCTGCTTTCCAACAAGAAGGGCGAATTCACGAACGCTATTTTCGGCTTCATGAATATCTACCTCAAAAATTATTCCGACGTAAAACCGGATGCCGTGGCAGTTGCCTTTGACCTGCGCTCACCGACATTCAGGCACAAGGCTGCCGCTTATTACAAGGCTAACCGCAAGGGTATGCCGCCCGAGCTTGCACAGCAGCTTCCGCGCGTGAAGGAGCTTCTCACGCTTATGGGCATCAGGGTCGTAGAATGTGAGGGCTATGAGGCTGACGATATCCTCGGCACCCTCTCAAAAGCCTGCTCCGACCGCGGTGAACAGTGCTTCGTCCTGACCGGAGACCGCGACAGCCTCCAGCTCATTGACAAGAATGTCACAGTCCTCCTTGCCACAAACAAAGAGACCGTTAACTATACCCCCGAGCGCTTCATGGAGGACTACGGCTTCGAGCCGATACGCCTTATCGACCTCAAAGCCCTTATGGGCGACAGCTCCGACAATATCCCGGGAGTTGCCGGGATAGGTGAAAAAACTGCCTCTGCGCTCATCAGGGAGTACGGCACCGTTGAGCAGCTTTATGAGAAGTATATGGACTCCGGGCTGACTAAGGGCGTCAAGGCAAAGCTTGCCGCCGGACGTGATGCTGCAAGGGAGAGCAAGTGGCTGGCAACTATCGTCCGCGATGCGCCTATTGACAGCGTGCCGGAGAGTTATATCCCCTCGCCCGCCGATACCTCCGGTATCAGCCGTCTGCTTACCGAACTGGAAATGTGGGGACTGATGGAAAAGCTGTCCGTTTCGCCCTCTGAGAGCGCTGCTGCACCTGCGGCGGAAGCCCCTGCTGAGGTCAGGAATATAGCCGTCACCGAGGCTGAGCTTACTGATGAAGCTGTAAGCGGGCTGAAAAAGTGCTCCTACCTTTTCAGGGAAAATATCCTGACCGTCCGCAGCGGGAACACCGTTTATTCCTCCGCGGACGAAAAGCTCATACTCCGCTTCTTCGCCTCAGACTGTGAAAAGCTCACCGACGACGCAAAGCCGCATTACCGCTATGCTATGGCTCACGGCAGCGAGCTGTGCAATATCACGGGAGATGCTGCTATTTCTGGCTATCTGCTCAATTCCTCCGCCTCTGACTACACCATAGAGAAGCTCTGCGCTGAGTATGGGGTACACTTTTACTCAGAACACGGCAAGCTTGCTGACCTTCTGTCACTTGAGGACCTGTTGGCGAAGCTTGATGCCGCTGTTGAAAGCGATGGCATGACTGAGCTTCTTACAAAGGTCGAACTGCCGCTCACAGAAGTGCTCGCATCAATGGAGGACATTGGGATATGCGTTGACCGTGCAGGCGTCGAGGAGTTCGGGACTTATCTCTCCGAAAAAATCGAGGAGACCCGGCAGATGATCTTCGATGATGTGGGGCATGAGTTCAACATATCCTCCCCGAAGCAGCTCGGAACAGTGCTGTTCGAGGAAATGGGGCTCCCCGCAAAGAAAAAGACCAAGAGCGGCTATTCCACCAATGCCGAGGTACTTGAGGAGCTGCGCAATCAGTCGCCTGTAGTTGACAATGTTCTGAAATACCGCCAGTACACCAAGCTCAGCTCCACCTACGTCGTGGGACTTCTCGACAAGATCGCTCCCGACGGACGCATACACACATGGTTCCGCCAGACTGAGACCCGCACCGGACGTATATCCTCAACTGAGCCTAATATGCAGAACATCCCCGTCCGCACCGAGCTTGGCGCACGGATGAGAAAATTCTTCACCGCTCCTGAGGGCAGACTGCTCGTTGACGCTGATTACAGCCAGATCGAGCTGAGAGTTATGGCACACCTGTGCGGTGACGAAAATATGGCGGCAGCCTTCAATTCCGGCGAGGACTTCCACACCTCGACCGCCGCTCAGGTGTTCGATATGCCGGTATTCATGGTCACTCCCGAGATGAGAAGCGCCGCAAAAGCCGTGAACTTCGGCATAATCTACGGTATCGGCGCGTTCTCGCTGTCAAAGGATATCGGCACATCAGTCGCGCAGGCAAAGAAGTATATCGCTGATTATATGCAGCGCTTCCCGAAGGTAAAGGAGTTCATGGATGGCACTGTTGACAGCGCTGTGAAGAGCGGCGTCGTGTCCACGATGTTCGGACGGAAGCGCCGCATCCCGGAGCTTTCCTCGTCGAATAAAATGTTACAGGCTGCCGGAAAGCGTATCGCCATGAACACTCCCGTACAGGGTACTGCTGCCGACCTCATCAAGATCGCCATGATAAACGTATATAAGCGCCTCAAAGCCGAGAATATCGCCGCAAAACTCATTTTGCAGGTACACGATGAGCTCATCCTTGAGGCGGACAATGACTGCGCCGTCCGCGCCGCTGAGATCCTTAAAGAGGAAATGCAGGGCGTGTACGAAATGCGCGTGCCGCTCGCAGTAGACGTTCATACGGGACATTCGTGGTATGATGCGAAGGGCTGACGATATGGAGATAATAAGGCTCGGAGGCGATTCTCCAGGGGATATTTTCGAGACTATGTCGGCTCTGGACAAGTCCTGCTTCGGACCTGAGGGCTGGTCGGCTGATGCCTTCCGTGAAGAAGCCTGCCAGCCGGGAGGGATCGTCCTTGCCGCTTTCTGCAATGGCGTTTTTGCAGGACTATTCGCAGGCTTTACCGCCTCTGACACCGGGGAGATACTGAGTGTTGCGACTGTTCCGGAATACCGCGGGAAGGGCGTTGCACGAGCACTGCTGACAGAGTTTTTCAGGCTCGTTCCGGACGAAGCGGAAAGCATCGCACTTGAGGTAAGGCAGTCAAACGACGCAGCTATAGCGCTGTATCGGAGCTTCGGCTTTGAAAAGGCAGGTGTGAGGAAGCGTTTCTATACGTTTCCGGCAGTCGAAGACGCAGACGTTATGGTAAAAAAACTGACGGTGTCATAGTTTTTCTGCTTGCCTCTGAATGCTCACAGATAACTAATTCTGACTTTATTTAAAAAAACTATGGTAATTTATAATAATTTGTGATATAATGGTTGTGTATTATTTTATTTTGAACAGGAGTGTAAACCAATGAGATATAACAGGACCGAAATTCCCGGTAATATCGGCTTTTCTTCGATAATCGACGAAAAGTTCAAGACAGGCTCACTTACAGTGCGCTTCATCACCGGGCTTTCCGGAGAGTGTGCCGCGGCTAACGCCCTCGGCATCGGAGCTCTTTCGTCCTCCAGCGCTGACTACCCTACTATAGCAGCGCTCAACGAAAAGCTCTCCTCACTCTACGGCGCAGGTCTCAGCACCTTCGCCAGAAAACGCGGAGATATCCAGATACTCGGCATGAACGCCTCGTGGCTCAGCAAAAAATACGCCATAGACGGCGAGGATATCGACAGCGAGATGCTCAGCATCATCCGCGGCTGCATCTTCTCACCGAATGCCGCTGACGGTGAATTTGAGGCTGAATCCTACGGCATAACCCAAAAGGACCTCCTCGACCGTATCGACGCAGAGCTCAACAACAAGCGCGGCTATGCAATTTCAAGAGCCTCCGAGATAGCTTTCCGGGGCGAGCCCGCAGAGTTTTCCTGCTACGGCACCAGAGAGACCGCTGAGGCAGTCTCCGCCGCGGACGCTTTTTCAGCTTACCGCAGGCTCCTCAGAAGCGCTCAGATAGAGATATGCTACATCGCTCCGGAGGAAGACACCGCTGTGCTCGAAATGTTCCGCAGAGGTTTTGCCGCGATAGACAGACAGGCTTCAGGCTTCAACTTCAGGACTCCCAGCCCCGCTAAGTCTGAACCGGTAACGGAGTCCGATACCTTCGACGTCCGCCAGTGCAAAATGGTAATGACCTTCAAGAGCAGCTCGGACGACTTCTTCGCACTTAAACTGCTCAGCACGATATTCGGCGAAACTCCGGTGTCAAAGCTCTTTATGAACGTCCGCGAAAAGATGAGCCTTTGCTACTACTGTGCAAGCAGATTTGTAAGCTCCAAGAGCACTCTCATGGTAGACAGCGGCGTTGAACGTAAAAATATCGAAAAAGCAAGGACTGAGATACTCAATCAGCTCGATGAAATAAAGAACGGTAATATCTCCGATAACGAGATAGCAAGCGCTTTGCTCAGCCTCGACAACGCTCTCACTCAAGTGGGAGATACCCAGTCCTCCTACGACAGCTGGTACTTCGAGCGCTTCTGCGACGGAGCTGTAAGAACTCCCGCAGAGCAGTTCGCGGATTATAAGAACGTCACTAAGGCGCGTATCGTGCAGGCTGCAAATTCTCTCAGCCTTGACAGTGTTTATCTCATGCTCGACAAGGAGGAGGCTTAATGGAAAAGAATATCATCACAAGCCCGCGCACAGGCGACAGCTGCATCCATGTGAAGCACAGCAGCGGACTTGATATCTATATCTGCGAGATGCCCGGATTCAGCAGCGTCGAAGCGCTGTTCGGCACTAAGTACGGCTCGATAAATACCATGTTCCGCCAGAAGGGCGACGCGGAGTTCACCACGGTCCCGGAAGGTATCGCGCACTTCCTCGAGCATAAGCTGTTCGAGAACGAGGACTGCGATGTCTTTGAGCTTTATGCCAAGACCGGAGCTTCCGGAAACGCCTTCACATCCTTCGACAAGACCGCCTACCTTTTCAGCTGCTCGCGGAATTATCAGGATTCGCTCAGGATACTTCTCGATTTCGTCCAGAAACCCTATTTCACGCAGGCTACGGTCGATAAGGAACAGGGTATCATCGGTCAGGAGATACAGATGACCAACGATAACCCTGAGTGGCGCGTTTTCTTCAATATGCTCAGGTGTATGTACCATGAGCACCCGGTAAAGATAGACATTGCCGGCACAGTCGAGAGCATCGCACAGATAGACGCTGACCTGCTCTACAAGTGCTATTATACGTTCTATAACCTCAATAATATGGTGCTTTCAATTGCCGGAAACATCAAGGCTGATGAGGTGCTCGCAATATGCGATGAGTGCCTGAAAAACTGCGAGGACAAGGGACTCGAGACTGTATTCCCTGATGAGCCGGAGGATATCGTTCAGCCGGAAATTTATGAGGTACAGCCCGTCGGAGCACCTATCTTCCACATCGGCTACAAGTGCAGGGCGTGCGACGGCGAGGAAAGGCTGAAGAAGTCTGCGGCCGCCTCAATAGTCTCCTCAATGCTTACTGACGCCTCAGCTGATATGTACCAGAGGCTTCTGAAGGAAGGTATAATCAACTCCACTTTCGATACAGAGGTGTTTGCCGGCGACGGCTACTTCACCGTCTTCTTCACAGGCGAGTCCGCACAGCCCGAAAAGGTGCGTGATGCTATTGCTGACGAGGTTGACAAATGGCTGAGCGAGGGCCTGAATGAGAAGGACTTCCAGCGTATAAAGAAGTCCACCTATGGTATGCTCGTGCGGATGCTCAACAATGTTGAATCAGTGGCTAACCTCATGATGGGAGCTCACATGGAAGGAACAGGTCCCTATGATACAATAAGCGCTGTTTCCGACCTCACTCCCGAGGACGCTCTCGGCTTCATGAGAAGCGAGCTAAGACGCGACAGACTCGTTATGTCTGTTATCAAAGGAGATGAACAGTAATGGAAGTTGATAAAATTACCGACAGCACCGAAATATACTTTCCAAAGCTCGGCTGGAGATTCCACATCGACCCGACCGCGTTCACTATCGGGAACCTTTCGATAACATGGTACGGAATACTGATAACTACAGGTCTGCTTCTGGCACTTATCTACTGCTTCCCGAAGATGAAGCGCTTCGGACTTGACTCCGACCGCACGGTAGATGCAGTAATAGGAGGAGTTCTCGGAGGAATAATCGGTGCAAGACTGTACTATGTCATTTTTAACTGGGACGAATATAAGAAGGACAGCTTCAAGGCGACCGCAAAGGCTGTCGTGAATACCCGCGAGGGCGGACTTGCAATTTACGGCGGCCTCATCGGAGCACTCGCCGTCGGGCTGCTGATATGTAAGATACGCAAGGTCAAAATGCTACCGATGCTCGATATCACTGTGCTCGGATTCCTCATAGGTCAGGGCATCGGACGCTGGGGCAACTTCGTCAATCAGGAGGCTTTCGGCACCAACACAAGCTCCTTCTTCGGCATGACCGGAGGCACTATACAGGAAAGGATACTCAGCGAGAGCAATTACCTCGACGGCACTATGCACGTTCACGGACTTGACGTTTCAGCCTATGAAGCAGTTCATCCCTGCTTTCTCTATGAGTCGCTGTGGTGCATACTTGGCTTCATCCTCATTTCATGGTACTCAAAGCGCAGAAAGTACGACGGACAGATACTCCTCATGTACCTGAGCTGGTACGGCGCTGAGAGATTCTTCGTGGAAGGTCTCCGCACGGACAGCCTCTACATCGGTTCAAGCAACCTCAGGGTATCACAGCTCCTTTCAGCTGTGCTCTTTGCAGCATCTGTGATACTCCAGATAGTTCTCTATGCAAAGTATAAGAGAGACCCCGAGTCATTCGAGCTCTACGTCAATACCGAGGAGTCACACCGTCTTATTGAGGAATCCCGCAGAAAGCGCATGGGTATGCCTGCCGAGGATATCTATGCCGCTATGGGCAGCGATGACGACGACGAGAACTTCGACGACGATTTCACCGACGATGATGCCGATGAGGACGAGACCGCCGGCAGCTCCATCCTCGGTGATGAAGAAGATGAGTCCGGCGAGGACGAGACCGATTCCCCGGACGAAGCTCCCGCAGATACAGCGGAGGAAGCTGCCGCTTCAGCCGAAGAAGCAGCTGAGGAGACTGTTGAAGAAGCAGTCGCAGAAGCCGAAGATAAAATCACCGATGCCGCCGAACAGGCAGAGGATAAATATGCAGCGATCGCAGAAGCTGTTGATGAAAAGCTGACCGGAGGCTCCGGAAAAAGCTCCCACAACAGAAAAAAACGCGGCAGATAACAACAGGAGGTAATAAAAATGTCACAGATAATAGACGGCAAAGCCGTTTCAGCAAGCGTTAAAAAGGAAGTCGCAGAGGAGGCCGCTAAGCTCCGCGAGGAAAAAGGTCTCAAGGTCGGTCTTGCAGTTGTAATTGTCGGAAATGACCCTGCTTCAAGAGTTTACGTCAACAACAAGAAAAAGGCCTGCGAGGCTGTAGGCTTCCAGTCCTTCGAGTACGCGCTCGACGAGAACACCACCCAGGAGCAGCTCCTTGACCTGGTGAACGTACTCAACCGCGACGACAGAGTGAACGGTATCCTCGTTCAGCTCCCGCTGCCAAAGCACATCGACGAAAAGACTATCATCAACGCTATATCCCCTGACAAGGACGTTGACGCCTTCCACCCCTCGAACGTCGGAAGGATAATGATCGGCGACTATGCGTTCCTGCCATGCACTCCCGCCGGAGTAATGCGCCTCATCGAAAGCACCGGCACGGAAATAAGCGGAAAGCAGTGCGTAGTCATCGGACGCAGCAATATCGTCGGCAAGCCTATGGCAATGCTCCTGCTCCACCAGAGCGGTACGGTAACTATCTGCCACTCACGCACAAAGAACCTCAAGGAGATATGCCTCGGCGCGGATATCCTCGTTGTATCGGTCGGAAAGGCTAATTTCGTGACCGGTGACATGATAAAGGAGGGCGCTGTCGTTATCGACGTCGGCATAAACCGCCTCGACGACGGAAAGCTCTGCGGCGATGTCGAGTTCGCCTCCGCTTCTGAGAAGGCTTCCTACATAACCCCCGTTCCCGGCGGTGTAGGACCTATGACCATTGCAATGCTTATGAAGAACACCCTCACCGCTGCAAAACAGCAGAACGGACTTATGTAAGTCAAAAGTAAAGCTCCCCGTATGGGGAGCTTTTTTGTATGGAAAATGAGTGCAGGGGGCGATGCCCACATCGCCGCGCGTGATTTTAGTCTTTATAGTTCAATTCAACGATGTCAAGGTTATCCCAGTTCTCATAGATAGCATCGAACACTTCCTGAGTGAGAGGAGCTTCGTTGTCATCGTCCGCGATAAGGCTCGGTCTGCGCCATACATACTGGTAAGCTGAGTTCTCGTCAAGGTGAAGCAAATAAACAGTACCGTCGGGAGCGGTCAGTTTATGAGTAGGCAGTCCGTCACAGCTGATTGCGTGGTAGTCAAGAGCGTCAAGCATTGTGAAGATATCGGTCTGTGCTGCCGGCTCATCAGAAATGCCCGAGGTCGGAGGCGGGATAGTTTCGGTTACTGATTCAGTTGTTTTGGGTGTAACAGAGGAATCGGCAGTAGCTGATGCTGTATCGTCAAAAAGGAAGCTGAGGTCAAGACCGTCCTCGACAGTATATCCGCCGTCGGATATCATCTTCTTTATATCCTGCAGAGTTGGTATCATAGTTGCATCATCATCAACGAAGAACTTTGATGTTTCAACGGTATACTGGATTCCGTCAGCATCATAAGCACCTATCCTGAGAGTGATACCTGTTTCAAGGTCAATATACCGCTGTGTATCGAACGCTTCCTCGAGCTGAGAGCTTACCGGATTGCCGGCAACTCTGATAACGGCACAATCCCTGCCGAGATATTTCTCTCTGCCCTCAACAGACCACTTTGACAGGTCATTGAGAGAGCCGTCATAGCTTATAGACTTCATATTTTCAACAGGATTTTCGATGACCTCCTTTGACTGTTCAAAGATGGATATGCGTTTTCCGCCGTAAACATAGTCTATTCTTCCCGAATTGTCAGTTGTATAATACTTTATGCCCTTCTTGTTGTCGACAGCCTTTGTTACACGCATTCCGTTCTCAGTGCTCTCCATGTAGCATCTTGTGAAATTGTTCTCAGGGGTTGTGCACAGCTCATAGAGCCACTCCTGAGTTATTTCACCGGGGATATCGGTATTTCCGGAGTTTGAACTTTCATCGAGGAAGCTGAGGTCATAGCCGTCCTCAGCAGGCTCATAGTCTTTCAGGAACTCCTTGAACCCGTCCTTTGTCATAAAACCTGTGTTGTCATTGTAGGTTATGCTGTTCACCTCAAATGTGGCAGAATACTGCCCTTTTTGTGTGAAACGCAGCGGAACGCCGGTTTCAGCGTCTATCCACATACAGAAACTGATGTCATTGCTTTCGATACGGGGCGTTCCGGTAATTACTATACATTCGCTCGTTCCGGTAATTACTATACATTCCCTGCCGCTGAAGGTGGTAGTTTCTGCGACAGACCAGTCATTCTCCGTACTGAGCCACTCATTGACCCAGCTTTCCGGGCAGTAGAACATTGAATTGGAGCCGGAATAATTATTATCTACCTGGTACATCCTCGCATTATCGGCGATGCGGAATACCCTGTTTGTACCATTGGCAAACATGAAGCCGTCATATTTCCCGATGGATTCCCCTTTTCTGAGAATATCAACTTTTTCCTGAGACCAGAAGGTATCGGCTCTGTTGTCTATCTGCAAGCTGCCTGTATAGATATGGTCGTAGTCGCTGCTGGTTGTATTGGTATAGCTCATACTGAGCGCGGAATAGTTAGAGCGTGCATTGCTGCACAGGTCAATGATATAGTCCTTGTCTATATTCTCGGGGACAGTCCTGCTTGCTGGAGCTGCCATATCGGAGGAGACTTCCTCCGTAACCTCTGCGGCAGGCAGCTTTTCATTATCAGGAGCGTTCCTCCTGAGCGCGTAAGCGGTACCTGTTCCGGCAGCGACGATAGCAAGGCAGGCGGCAGCGGAAACTACTCTGCGGAAGACACGTCTGTCACTGCGGCGCTCAACACCGCTTACCTCATCCGCTGTGAAGTCGCCGTCGCTGTTTTGAACGCGGCGCTCTATCTGTCTGTAAAGGCGGTCAGCCTTCTTGCTATCTGCCTGCGGATAATCCTTAACTATCCTTTCGATAGTTTCATCATCTGCATTTTGCAGGATATTTATAACATTTCTTTTGTCTTTCATAGTATCTCTCCTCTCAGTAAAGGTTCGTGACAGATTTCCTGAGACGTTTCAGAGCCCGCGAAGCCCTCAGCCTCACCGCCGGCGGAGAAAGGCCGACGATAGCAGCGATCTCCTTTGACTTGCGGTCGTAGAAATATTTCTGTATGATAATGGTCGAGTCCGGCTCACCGAGGGCTGCTATCTCCCGGAGGAGCTGCTCAGTAACTGCTGCCCTTTCGGTATTCTCTGCGATATTCTCACCCGAAGACAGCTCGGGAAAGCTCTCATCATCCATAGCGACCTCTCTGCCATGCTGAGCCAGAAGCGACCGCCGGCAGCTTATAGCCTTATGCTTTGCGGCAGTACCGATATACGCCTTTATATTAGTTGATCTGTCAGGGTCGAGGTGAAGAATAACTTCCGTGAAGGTATCGGTGACACATTCATCAATATCCTCGGGAGTACCGACACCGCGCAGTACCCTTGCAGAAACAGCGCAGACGTAGTTGTAGTATTCATCGAAAAGTGCCCTGTGTCCCACAGTCGGCGACTCGCGCATGAGCCTTAGTATCTCGCCGTCAGTCATTAACTTCCCTCCTTTCATAAGCAGTACCGCTTTCACTATACACATACGCAGCATGACCTCAAAGTGCAACAAAATTTTAGAAAGTAGTAGGGGCGCCGTCCCGGCGCCCGCAGTAATAAGATCGTCCGCGAAGCGGACACCACAATTCCGAATTTCGCATTCCGAATTCCGAATTAAAAAAATGGTCGCACAGGCGACCATTTTTCAGATGTATTCTGTATGTTTAACGAGCCGTTCCGGCTCACAGGTCAGTCCTGCGCCAGTATCTCCTTATAGAACTCTGCGTAGTCCTTTCTGCCGTCCTTAGTGAACTGGATAGCCGTTCTGGGATGCTGATTGAGGAGGCCTGTCATGAGGTACTGGAGGTCATAGCCCCATACAACGCCGTCCTCGCGGAGCTTAGTCATATGCTCCTGGATGAACTGGAGAACGGGGTAAACGTTGTACTTGGGATTCTTGAGGAAGCCGAGAAGAAGCTCCATCGCGCAGTTTCCGGCGCCGCGTCCCATAGCTGAGTATGTAGCATCAAGCCAGTCAACTCCGTCGCCTACAGCCTCGATAGTGTTAGCGAATGCGAGCTTCTGGTTATCGTGAGCGTGGATTCCGACCTTCTTGCCGTACTTGTCAGCCATTTCGCAGTAGAGGCTTGCGATGCGAGCCATCTGCTCGGGGTAGATAGAGCCGAAGCTGTCAACGATATAGAAAACGTCAACCGGTGACTTTCCGAGGATATCGAGAGCGACTTTAAGGTCTGTCTCCTGAGCGGTCGAGACAGCCATGATATTGCAGCTTACCTCATAGCCCTTCTTCTTGGCATCCTCTATCATATCAACGGCAGTGGGTATCTGGTGGAGGTATGTAGCAACTCTCACGAGATCAACAGGGCTCTCAGCTCTGTCGTGGATATCTCTCTTGTAGTTGCAGCGTCCGACGTCAGCCATAACAGCTATCTTGAGGTCGGTATTGTTTTCGCCGACAATGGAACGTATATAGTCATCATCGCAGAACTTGCAGGGGCCGAACTTGCTCTCATCGAAGAGCTCGCGGTCGCCCTTGTAGCCGAATTCCATATAGTCAACGCCTGCGCGGAGGTTAGCATTATAGAGGTGCTTCACAAATTCGTCGGTGAAGAAGAAGTCGTTCACGAGGCCGCCGTCGCGGAGGGTAGCATCAACGACCTTTATATCAGGTCTGTAATCGAGGAGCTTTGAGATCTCTTTCATTATTATCTATCCTTTCAGATTAACTTTATAATTTTAAAGCTTTACGCTGTAACGGTTTAAAGCGTTTAACCAACGAATATCATTATAACACTCCCGCAGCGATTTGTCAAGAGCTTTTTGAAATTTTTAGTAAGTAGTTATTAGTGAGCAGCAAGTAGCAGGGCGCCGTCACGTCGCCCGTGCCTGACAAATATATTATTCATGGGGGGGAGGAGCGATGCCGACATCCCCGTACGCCGCAATTCCGAATTAAAAATAATTGGGTATGTAACTTTTTTGGTGGTTTGTCGTTCGCAAATTGCCATTGTATCACAGTGCCTCAGAATGTCAAGACTGACTTAAACAAGCGCTGTAAACAGCGGTCCTGACATTCCTCCTCACTGTGAGGTATGGCAATTACGCAAACGCCGGAATCAATCGACCACATTATTTGTTATTTACCCAAATAATTCCGCATTATTTCCCTGACGCATACAGATAAAGCAGATAGATACCAACGGCAGTAAGAAGCAACAGCGCACCCCAGATGAGGGCGCGTTTCCTGTCCTTTTTGCCGATACCGGCGGTGCAGTTATAGATGCAGACAAGCATAAACAGCACTATCAGCCGGCTTATTATCGCGGATATCACCGGCTCAGCCTCTCAGCTCAGCGCCAATGGCATTGAGTGCCTTCACAACGCGCTTCATAGCGCCGTCAGCCTGTTCATCGGTGAGAGTCCCCTCGTGTGAGCGCATAGAAATTGAGTAAGCAACGCTCTTTTTGCCGTTCTTCTTCATATCATCACTGCGGTAAACGTCAAAGAGAGTAACCTTTTCGAGTATCTTTCCGACAGCCCCCTTGATAGCCTTTTCAAGATCTGCGGCAGGTGTATCCTCGTCGCACACAAGGCTGATGTCACGGGTGGATGCAGGGAATTTCGGGAGCGGCTGGTATGTTATGCTTCCTGTGTAGGCAGCCATAAGCTCAGGAATATTGAGCTTGAGGACATAAGTCTTTACGCCGATGCCATAGGTTTCCTGAACCTCAGGGTGGACCTCGCCGAGGATACCGAGAGGAGTGCCGTCCTTGAGGATAACAGCACTTCTGCCGGGGTGGAGAGCACACTTCTCGTCGAATGCGTCGGAATCGTTTGCACGGACATAATCAACATCGGTGATCTTGAGCTCAGCAAGAAGCTGCTCAGCAATGCCCTTTATCGTATAGAAATCAGCATCGCCGCCGTACATACCAACAGTAAGTCTCTGCGGTTCATCAGGGAGAGAATACTCATACTTGTGCTTCTGACTGCCGCTGTTAGCGAGAATATCGCCGTTTATGAAGGGCTTTGCCTCCTTTGCGGGGAGGTATTCCTTTGCGATCTCAAACAGGCAGGCCTTCTCGTTGCGGTTATTGTAGTTGAACGAGAGAACGTCGAGCATTGAGGGGATAGTTGAAGTACGCATAACGCTTGTGTCCTCGCCGAGAGGATTTACGATGCGTACAACATTGCGGAGAGCGCTGTCCTCAGGCAGACGTATCTTGTCGAAATACTTGGGTGAAACGAACGAATAGGTAGCTATCTCATAGCCGCCGAGTGATACTGCGGCATTTCTGAGGGTACGGACGAACTTCTGCTCCTCAGTGAACTCAGCTCTTGCAACACCGCGGAAATCAGTCGAGGGGATGTTGTTATAGCCATAAATTCGTGCGACCTCCTCAGCAATATCAGCCTTGCAGCCGATGTCTATACGGAATGAAGGTGCAACGACATTGCCGTTTGAGAATGTGAATTCAAGGCGGCTGAGGTATTCCTTCATATCAGCCTCAGAGATGTCTGTTCCGAGGAAATTGTTTATCCACTCAGGATCGAATACTACCTCAGAGGGCTTGAAATCAGACTTATTGCAGTCGATAACGGTATTTACGACTTCGCCTGCTCCGAGTAATTCAACGAGCTCGAATGCTCTTTTAAGGCAGGTCATTGAGATAGTCGGATCAACGCCCTTTTCATAGCGTGCTGAAGCGTCGGACTTCAGGCGGAGCTTCTTTGAGGTCTGGCGAACCTGTGAAGGCTCGAAGTATGCTGACTCAAAAACAACCGTTGTTGTATCGTCCATAATACCGCTGTATTCGCCGCCCATTACGCCGGCAACTGCCACAGGCTTTTTCTCATCAGCGATAACGAGCATATCTGAGGTGAGTTCACGCTCTACACCGTCGAGAGTCATTATCTTCTCGCCGTTCTCAGCATTGCGGACGTTTATGTGAGCGCCCTCGACATAGCGGAGATCAAAGGCGTGCATAGGCTGACCGTATTCGAGCATAACGTAGTTTGTTATGTCAACGAAATTGTTTATCGGACGCACACCGCTTGCACGAAGCCTTTCTCTCATCCAGCGCGGAGAGGGCTCTATCTTTACGTTTTTAACGATACCGGCACAGTATCTCGGACACTTTTCAGCATTGTGGATATCAACCTTGAGATAGCTGTTGACATCGCCGGGAACACCCTTGAATTCCGGTGCCTTTACCCTGAGCTCAGTGCCGTATGTAGCGGCAGTTTCCCTTGCAAGACCGATAACGCTCAGGCAGTCCGGACGATTTGAGGTTATCTCGAATTCTACAGAAGTATCGTCAAGACCGATAGCAGAGTGGATATCATCTCCAGGCTTGCAGTCCTCCTCAATGACGAAAACACCCTCAGGATCAGCATAAGGGAAATCGTGTGCAGTAAGGCCGAGAGTGTCTAATCCGCAGAACATACCG